>JANNDD010000875.1:0-9892 GCA_031387365.1 Armatimonas sp.
CTGGCAACTCTCTGTGGCACCGGTACGACCACCTACATCAAGGGGGGGGCTCCCACCTGCCCGTCGAGCGGAACCTACACCCTGGGTAACCTTGGCACCGACCCGACCTGCTCCATCGGTACTGGTGCAGCAGTCGCTCACGTTCTGCCGTAGGCTTAGCGGGCTAACAAACCACAAACGCCCCCCGGAGCAACTTGCTCCGGGGGGCGTTTTTTTGCTTTAGAGCTCGCGCTGGATCTGGCGCATCTCGTAGCACTCGAAAATATCGCCCACTTGCAGCTCGTTGTAGCCACGCAGAGTGATACCACACTCGTAGCCCGTGGCCACTTCCCGCTGGTCGTCTTTGAAACGCTTGAGCGTCTCAATGGGCCCTTCGTGGATCATGTCCTTGCCTCGGAAGACACGGACACTGGAGTTGCGTTTAATCACCCCATCAAGAACGTAGGAGCCTGCAATGGAGCGATTTCCGGGCAGACGGAACATCTGTCGTAGCTCCGCCTTGCCGATAATGGCTTCCTCGTAGATTGGGGGAAGAAGCGCTAGCATGCCATCTTTGACCGCATCAATCAGCTCGTAGATGATTGAGAAGATCTTGATCTGGACGTGCTCGGCCTCTGCCTTTTTGGTGGCATTACCCGCCATCCCGACATTGAAACCGACGATCATACAGTTCTTCGCGTCGGCTTGGTGGTCTGCAGAAGCGATCAGGACATCACTATCGGAGATGGGGCCGACCCCTGCGGAGAGAACCCGCACCCGGACTTCGTCGTTACCCAGAGGCTCGACACTGTCTCGGATGGCTTGGACACTGCCCTGTACATCGGCCTTGATCACCAGGTTGAGTTCCTTGATCGGGCCTGACAGGAGCCGTGCGTAGAGCTGCTCCAGCGTGAGATTGCCGTTGGACGTAAACCTCGATTCGCGCATCCGATCCCCACGGCGCTGAGCAAGGGCACGTGCCTCTTTCTCATCCTTGGCGACTTCGATGCGCTCTCCTGCATCCGGCACGCCCCCGAGGCCGATGATCTCCACCGGCGAAGAGGGACCCGCTTTGACCAGCTTGGTTCCGCGCTCGTCGGTCATTCCGCGCACTTTACCGAAGATGCCCCCCGCCACGACATTATCGCCCTGACGCAGGGTTCCTTGCTGAACCAGAACTGTGGCGACCGTCCCGCGGCCTTTGTCCACTTTGGCCTCGATAATCGTGCCCTGCATCTTGGCGTGGGGATCGGCCTTGGGGTCTACCTCGATCTCCGTGACAAGCAGAATTGCTTCGAGCAGCTCGGGAATTCCCTGGCCGGTCTTGGCGGAGATATTAACGGTGGGAATCGTGCCTCCGAAGGCTTCCGGAACCAGCTCGTAGCGCGTGAGATCTGTGAGAACCTTGTCCGGATTTGCATCCGGAAGATCGCACTTGTTCACTGCGACAATAATAGGCACCTTGGCCTGAAGCGCCACCTGAATGGCCTCTTCAGTCTGGGGCATGACGGAGTCGTTGGCGGCGACGACAATAATCACAATGTCTGTCACCGACGTACCACGCTTGCGCATGGCGGAGAAGGCGGCGTGTCCCGGCGTGTCTAGGAAAGTGATGCGCTTGCCATCAATTTCGACCTGGTAGGCACCAATGTGCTGGGTGATCCCACCTGCCTCACCATCAACGACGTGGGCTTTGCGCAGGAAGTCCAGCAGGCTGGTCTTGCCATGGTCAACGTGTCCCATGATCGTCACCACAGGGGGACGGGGGACGGAGTCGGTGGGCTTGCCCTTGTTGCTAAATGACTTGGGCGCAGACTGTGGGCGAGAGGTGGCGCTGGGTTTCTCCGTGGGAGCTACTTTGGGCGCTGCTACTGTTGCCACGGGGGCTTCGGGGGCCTCCCCAATCACGACGGTCTTCCCTAGTTTTTTTGCGATTCTTTGCACCGCATCGGGCGCAAGTCGCTGATTCAGTCCCGCGAGGACACCCATGCCCATCAGGACTTTTTGTACTTCGCTGGGGCCAACCCCGAGCTTCTCTCCCAGCTCCTTGACGGTCACATTGACAGGAATGACAATGGTATCGCTCCCAGAAGCTGTAGTGGCTGTCTCCGCAGGGACGGCGAGAACCTCACGCGCTTTTGTTGCTGTGGTATCGTCCAGCTCTTGAGAGGGGGCAAACTTGCCCACTCCGGCCTTATCCAGACGACTGACGATCTCCTGGTTGGAGATCCCTAATTCCTTGGCCAGTTCGAAAACTTTCACCGGCATCGCACACCTCTTTTCGCTTGCGCTCGCATGGAGCGCGGTCACGTCCTTATTTGTTCATGGGACGCTCCTCCGACAAATAGATTTTTTCTTCGGGGTGACACAGCAAAAAGGGGCCCTAGGGCCCCTCACTGGTTCCAAACGAATATCATATCGCACTTTCAGGCGGTATGGCAGCCCGAAGTGCTACCAGAATTTCCTCCGTGAGAGAAATCTTGAGAGAGCGTTCCAGTGCTTTGCGCTTTAGGGCCAGCTCGACACACTCCAGGGTGGGGCAGAGATACGCGCCGCGACCACTCTTTTTCCCCGTTGGGTCTAGCGCGATACCAGCCCCCTCAGGAAGCCGTACCAAGCGCAGGAGCCCCCGCTTGCCGCCTGCCGTCCGACAGGCCACACAAGTGCGGATCGGCTGACGCTTTGCAGGGGACATTGCCTACTCCTCGTCGTCAAAGTCGGCTAGGGTGATCGGTGGCAGATCCGCGCCTTCGTCGTCCGTGGGAACTTCGGTTGGAAGCGCCACTACGGCGGCGGGTGCCAGTCGGTCTTTGGCCATCTGCGACTCCGAGCGGATATCAATGCGCCAGCCCGTCAAGCGTGCCGCGAGCCGAACATTCTGTCCCGCCTTGCCAATGGCCAGAGAGAGCTGGTTATCCGGCACCACCACAAACGCTGACTTTTGTTCCTCATCCGCCTCCACCGACGCTACTTTCGCGGGTGAGAGCGCTTCGGTGATGAACAGACGGGTATCTTGCCCCCAGCGCACGATGTCCATCTTCTCGCCGCGTAGCTCATCTACGACGGCCTGTACACGCTGACCACGGTGCCCGACGCAGGAGCCCACGGGGTCCACGCGCTCCTCTTTGGAGGTGACGGCGATCTTACTGCGCTGACCCGCCTCGCGTGCCACGGACTTGATCGAGACCGTGCCATCCGCGATCTCCGGCACTTCCATCTCAAAGAGGCGGCGGATCAGGCTTGGGTGGGAGCGGCTGACAATCACCTGCGGGCCTTTCGCCCCTTTACGGACATCCAGTACCAAAAAACGGAAGCGCTCGTTGTGGCGGTAGTTCTCGCTCTCAACTTGCTCTTTCTCCGGGAGAATCGCCTCGATCTTGCCTAAGTTAATGATGACATTGCGGCCCTCACGGCGAAACACCGTGCCGGTCATTAGCTCGCCTTGGCGCTGATCAAACTCATTGAAGATCTTGTCGCGCTCCGCCTCGCGGATACGCTGGACAACCACCTGCTTAGCGGTCTGAGCGGCGATCCGGCTCATGCGCTCCATATCCTTGTCGCTCAGGCGATCCTCGACGATCATCCCCAGCTCGACCTTGGCATTGTGGCTGGCACGCGCTTCCGTTAAGCTGATCTCGGCATGAGGACTGACGACACTCTCAACGACCGTGCGGCGGCGGAAATAGATAGGGGTCTTGTTAGGGACATTCTCAAGCCGCAGGCTAACATCATGGTCCACGCCCAAAGTCTTTTTATATGCCGTGGACATCGCCGCCTCCAGCGCCTGCCAGAGGGTATCGAACGGGATGTCCTTCTCGCGCTCGATCTGGCGCAGTGCCTCTATAAATTCCGCGTTCATCTTCGGTCGTCTCCCTCCACAGAGTAGATTTGCGGCACAGAATAAAAAAAGCGCGCCGTTGGGCTCGCTTTCTGATTGCGCCTGATGTCAGTTATGGAGTGCTAGCGCACTCCACGATTGCGTAAATAGTCTATCATATTCCTGGTTCTCTACGCAACGGTTTGCATTTTCATCACCAATACCCCAGCAAAACTGCTTGCTACGCCCACGCTCTGTGGGCGGTTTATTTCCGCCAGAGCCAGCGCAGTGACTCAGGAAGGAGCGCCTGGCCGTGTTTGCCGGAGTGGAAGCCCTCGCCGAAGACAAACTTGAAGTCGTAGCCCGAGTAGGCGAGCGCTTTTGCCATGCCTTGGTTGGCGAGCGGCCAGTTGCCAAAGGGATTGTCCAGGTCATTTGCGCCATCTTGCAGAAACACCCGGATTGGCTTGGCGCTGCCCTTGCTCTGGCGCACGAGCACGGGGTAGTTGTGGCCACCGCTGATTTTATTTGCCCCACCCTGCAAGTTCACGAAACTTCCGACCCAGCTCAGGACTTTGGAAAACTGATCGGGGCGCTCCCAGGCCACCGTAAACGCACAGATGCCCCCACTGGAGCTGCCCGCAATTGCCCGGTCGGCGGGGTTGGTGGAGAGGTTGTAGCTCTTCGCCACTTCGGGGAGAATCTCGGTGAGTAGCATCTCGGAGTACTTTGGTGAGAGCGTGTCGTACTCCACGGAGCGATTCGAGCGCCCCCCTTCAAAGATCCCCGGGTTGATGAAAATCCCAATCGTCACCGGCATCTCTGACTTTGCGATCAGATTGTCAAAGATGGGCGGGATGTAGCTTTTTGGCCCTGCACCATCTTGAAAAACCATCACGGCGGCGGGCTTGGCGGGGTCGTACTGGGCGGGCACATAGATCCACCACGGACGGCTCGTGCCCGCGAAGACCTGGCTCTTAAAGCTCCCCTTATCCATGACCGTCCCCTTGGGGACACCATCATGGTACTTGGCATCGGCGGGCGTGGTGTAGACCTCAAGCTGCCCGCCACTGCGCTTCTTGCTACCTATCTCCATGTGCCACAAAAATCCCGTGCCCTCAGGGAGCGTCGCCACGGCGGCCCAGACATTGCTCGTGCCGATGCGCTTGAGCGGCAGGGTAAAGGCGCTCGTCTCGCTCACCACTTTGGGGTCTTTCTCCGAGTCACTGGCCAGCTCAATGGCAAACGCCACCGTGCAGTCGTCGGTTTTGACGCCGCCCTTGAGTAAGTTCGCCGCACCAAACCAGCGGCGCACTGCATCGGGTGTGGCCGCACCGTCGCGGAGCTGCGCGTGCGTGAGGGGGGGCTGTGCTGGGGGCTGGATGAGAGAGGCGACCAGAGGGAGGGTGAAAAGCAAAGTGTTCATGAATAGCGGTTCGACAGGAATAATCTAGTTTCCTTTGCGCTGAAAAAACAAAACAGGAACTCTTTGCCTCCGCTAAGGCTCCAAGCACTTGCCCTCCGTTTTCTGTGAGGGCAAGAAAAGGCGGTACTCCTCATGGAGAACCCAACGATTCAAGCGACCCTTCGGGGCAAGCAATCACAGGGCGAGCTGACACGCATGCGAAAATCAGGTCAGACAGCGGTTTCCCTCTCGGGGAAAGGCACGGTTCCCGTTTCTCTCTACGTGGCCACAGTCGAGATTGAAAAGGCAATTCGTGCAAGAGCGGGCGACGGTAAGCACGTCCAGCTCGGGTTTGAGGGAGAGAGCTATCTCACGCGCTTTGCCCAGGTAAAGCGCCACCCCATCTCGGGAGATCTTCTGACAGTCGCGCTACAAAAGATCATCACGGACTAGGCGCGGGCAACCGACGCAGAGGAGAGAGCTTCCTCCAGGGCGAAAGATAGCTTTGGAGGAAGCGATGATGGCGACACGGGGTTTAGTGGTGGCAGCAAACGGGGCGGCGGCGACGAGCCAGCCCTTGGCGACAGCGGCGGCGCTGGCGATTCTAGGGCGCGGCGGGACGTTTGCCGATGCCGCCATTGCAGCCTCAGCCGTTCTGTGCGTGGTCGAGCCCTGGAACTCTCATCTAGGCGGCGATGCCTTCTTAATTGTCCACGAGGCGAAGACGCGCGAGACGCTGGCGTACAACGCCTCGGGGGCGGCTCCCAAATCTGCCACTCGGGTGAGCTACTCAGCGGGAATCCCGGTTCACGGGCCACGCGCCGTGACCGTGCCCGGATTAGTGGATGCTTGGTTTGCACTGCATCGGCGCCACGGTGCGCTCCCCCTTCAAGACTTACTCGCTTCCGCGATTGGCTATGCCAAAGACGGCTACCCTGCAGGGCCACGCTCCGTGAAGAAGTTTGCCGAGTTCGCCCATGTCGCTGGCTTAGAGGCGCTGGGCACGAAGACACCACAACTCGGCGAGACCATCCGACAGCCCGAGCTTGCCTGGAGCTTGGCGGAAATCGCTAAAAACGGGCGCGACGCGTTCTACTCGGGCGCGATTGCGGAGCGCATTGTGGCGGCCTCTGAGGGACACTTTAGTCTTGAGGATCTCGCCGCCCATAAAACGCGCATTCTCGCGCCCCTCTCCGTGGGTTACCGTGGGCTGACTATCCACTGCCAGCCACCGCCCTCGCAGGGCATGATTCTGGCGCAAGAGCTAGTGCTCGCCGAGGGCTTTGACCTTGCGGCGTTGGGTGAGGCACAGCGCACGCATATTTTAGTGGAGTGTAAAAAACGCGCCTTCGCGGACCGGTTCGCGCATCTCGCCGATCCTGAGTGGCATGATATTCCTCTGACACAGCTCCTGAGCGAGTCGTATCTAGCGAGGCGTCGAGCAGAGATTGGGACGAGCGCTTCAACCGTGACAGCAGGGGCACTCGACGAAGGCCAGGACACGACTTATTTTCTGATCGCCGACGCCCACGGAAACGCGGTGAGCTTTATCCAGAGCATTTTCCATAACTTTGGCAGTGCCTGGATTCCGGGTGGCACGGGCATTCTCTTTAACAACCGCCTCACGGGTTTCTCGCTCGATCCCGCCTCGCCTAATGTGCTGGAGCCTGGCAAGCGCCCGGCCCACACGCTCAACGCCTGGCTCGCCACCCACCCCGACGGCTCGCTCGCTCTGGTCGGCGGAACACCGGGGGCCAATATTCAGGTGCAGACCAACTTGCAGCTTCTCGTGAACACACTCGATCTGGGCCTCGATCCGCAAGAGGCTATCGAGCGCCCCCGCTGGCAGCACTCGTCGGATGGGGGCAATACCGGCCAGAGTGAGACGGGGCTAGGCGTGCTGGAGCTAGAAGATCGTGCGGAGACGACTCTCTTTACGGAACTCACGGCGCGTGGCCATTCTGTCAAGCCGATCGGCCCGTGGGCACATGGCTCCGCGGCGCAGCTCCTCAAAGTGCTCCCCGGCGGCGCGTACGCCGTCGGCTCCGACCCCCGTTGCGACGGCCACGCGGGCGGCATCTAAAAAAATTGCCTTGACAGAGCGCTCCTTTTCGCGGTAACTTATTGGCGACAAAAAAAGTCGGCGATATAATTTATCGCCAGGAAAGAACCACACAATGCGCACCCGTTCCGCCTTCACGCTCATTGAGCTTCTCGTCGTGATTGCTATTATTGCCATCTTAGCTGCGATTCTCTTCCCCGTCTTCGCTCAAGCACGTGCAAAGGCTCGCCAAGCCAGCTCAATCTCCAGCCTCAAGCAACTCGGACTCGCCGTTTCGATGTACGCTCAGGACTGGGAAGCCTATCCGCTTCATTCGTCGCCCTCCAGCCAGTCGCCACGCACCCGCTGGGCGGACTACCTTTTCCCTTACGTCAAGAACGAGCAGCTCTTTCGAGCACCCGGCGCTCCGGATTCTCTGCACCGTAAACCCTTTGCCCACAATCCCTTGGCGCTCTACGGAAGCTATGGCTACAACTACCAGTATCTGGGAAACAGCCGTCACCCCTTTGCTGCCACCGATGCTGAGATTGAGCGGCCCGCTGAGACCATTGCCCTCACGGACACGGAGGGCTGTAGTTTCGATAAGGGCGTACGCAATGTAGGCAACTACGTCATTGACCCACCTCTTCCCAGCCTGAGAGGAAGCCGCCCAACGACACCTGGCGAGGGCTTCTATGGGGCTCCAGGGACCGCAGAGTGTGGCGGGCTCTTAGGCTGCCGGGCAGTTCCTGCTGAACGGCACAGCGAGATGGTGACGGTTGCCTTCGCCGATGGACACAGCAAAGCCATGAAGCGGAGGCAAATGGACGATGTCAACCGTGATGGGGTGCCCGACAACGGGTTCTGGAGCGGAAAAGCAGATCACACACAACGCTAATAAACACTCCACCAGAGCGGGTACTATGCAAGCGTGTCTAATTTTCCCTTTCGTCTCGCCGTCTTTGATCTGGATGGCACGCTTCTTGGCCCTGATAAAGAGATCTCTCCCGCCAATGCCGCCGCCGTGGCTCGTCTGAAAGCACTAGGATGCCAGGTGATTCTCGCTTCTGGGCGACCACACTTCAATATTTTGCGCTTTCACGACCAGCTCGGGCTTACCGGCCCGATTGTGAGTGGCAATGGATCGCTGGTTAAAGTTGCGGAAACGAATGATATCTGGCGTGCGCTGCTCTTGGAGCATGCCGTGGCCAGCTTACTGCTCGATGCGGGCCGAACTCTGGGCATAACACAAGTATGGGACGGGCCACAGGGGGTAGTGGGCTGGGAACGGACACGGCACTTTGAGATTCTGGAGGTGCGGACTAAGGCAAGCTACGAGGTGGTAGGCGACCCACGCCTGCGCTTCCCCGGAGAGTCGCCCTTCAAGATTCTCTGGATCGCCGATGAGGACACGATTGCGGAGCTGGAGAAAAACTGGCGTACACGGCTGGGGACGTCCTGTTACATCACCATCACCGATCCAGAGTACCTGGAGTTCTCCCACCCTGCCGTGAACAAGGCAACTGCGCTGGAGATTGTGGCACATCGTGAGGGGGTTCCACGCGAGCAGATCGTCTTCTTTGGCGATGGCGACAACGATGCCGAGCTACTGCGCTGGGCCGGTCTAGGAGTTGCCATGCCGCACTCCCGTCCGCTCGCCCTCGCCGCAGCCGATCAAATTGGGCCAAAGTCCCCGCCCGAAGATGCCGTTGCCGCCGCCGTAGAGCAGCTTCTCGCTTAGCGGAACTGATCGAGAAGGCGCAGGATCCAGCGGAAGAGTCCCACAATATCCAGCAGAAGCTCTGTAGCGGCCTCCGCGGGTGTCATGGTTTGCCCATTGTCGCGGAGCAGACGGCTGGTATCAAAAAGAACCCAGACCCCCATCACAATGGCTCCTAGCGCTGCGATTCCAAGGCTGAGCAGAGGAATGTGCAGGAATATATTGAGAATGATCCCGATGAGCAGTATCCAGAACGACGTCCAGAGAAAACCGATCAAATAGCTGAAGTCTTTGCGCGTCGTGTGGGCATAGAGTGTCAGCCCCGTAAACGCTCCCAACGTCAATAAGGCACCAGGCAGGAAAACATGACCGTACTGGTGTCCCAGCCAGCCCATCATGATCCCGGTAGCAACAGTGAACAGGGGGAGGACAACACGGGTGGGTTTTCGCCAGCCAAAACAAACCGCAATCCACATGATCAGAGAAAACAGCCCCCCGACCAGAGCGAAGATAGGTGATTGAGGAAGTAGGTTGTAGGAAAGTACCCCTAGGCCAGCCATGCCCATCATTCCAAAGAGAAAGAGGCGGTAGGTCTCGCGCACAAATGGGGTGAGGGTGCTGCCCCTCCCTTGGGGGGCTTGGGGCTGCATCTGATACTGATCGTAGCTCATGGTAGTTAGCAGTATTGTACGCCGAAAATAAAGCATGTGCTTTAGCAGAAAACTTCTCAATCTAAAGATAACCTCGCGCGCGAACATAGTAGTGAACGCTGAAATGTTAATGTTTGCTAAAAGAAAAGGGAAGTATTTTGTTAATTTTCTTGACAGGGTAAGTATGCTGCGGTAATATTCTCCTTGCGCTTCGGACAAACCCGACGCAGACGACTAGAAGAAATGACAGTCGTTGATGAACTTTAACAATAAAATAGTG
>JANNDD010000918.1:0-5237 GCA_031387365.1 Armatimonas sp.
CCATTGCCAAGGAACTCGGACTCCCGCTAACCACTCTACGCGCTCGGCTGGCGAACAGTGGCTACCGCATCGAGATCACCCGTTCCCTCATCCCAATTGTCCCCGTCAGCATAGCAATGGCGGCGACCCGATGACCCGCCAACAAGCCCTCCGGCGGGCGGGAAAGCACGGCCAGCCTATCATCAGCCAACAGAGGGCAGCATGAGCACTCCCCCACTCTCTTCCCTGTCGAGCCCGTCGGCCCGGTGCAGCTCTCCGAGTCGCGGGCTTCGGCGATGCTCTCCACGGCATCACAACGGGCGGAGGTGTTGCTGGAGATCGGCTACCAAATCCAGCCCGTGGATGCGCCCAGTGGCCTCTTCTTCGTCTTTCGCCCCATCACCGCCAAGCGCAAGTTCGACAAGGGGGGCAATGAGATTCTCGGCTACTTCGTCCAGCTCGGCACACAGCGCGACCCTGTTCGTTGTGACTGCGAGTGCTTCCGCCTGGCGGGTAACTGCAAGCACCACCTCCGCGTTCGCTCGGAGGTCAAGCGTGCCCTCCGGCTCTTTGGCCTCGTCCCCGATCCCGCCCTCGATGCGTGGATCAGCACCCGCCTACAACTCAGCACTCAATCAGCCCAACCCAGCGCATTCCGCGCGGAAAGCGAGACTTCACGATGACTCACCGGAGAGAATGCGATCACTGCCGTGAGCGGCAAGCGATCCTCAACACCAATGGCGCTGCGTTCTGCTCGGTTTGGTGCATGACGCAGGCAGAGCAAGCGGCAAAGAGTACCACGCGGGAGAAGCGCCAGCAGCTCGTGGCAGCACGGGAGCGGCAGGAAGACCAGCGCGTGCTCTTGACCTTGGGCCTGTTTTTCGTGGTGCTCTGCACTGTTCTGATGAACGGCGACCAGATGCACGACGAAGCGGCGGAATCCCGCCAGCGCCAGGCGCTCTATGGCCGCGTGAGCTGGGAGGCAAATGCCCGAGTACCAGAGGCAAATGCCCAATGACAACAAGCTCACGAATTCAAGCCTGGCGCAAAGCTGCCGGGTTCAAGAGCGCCGCTGACGCGGTCGCGGCCTTTGCCAAACGCTACAAGTGTAAGCCGGGCAAGGACGGCTGCCCGACCGTGGCGACATGGCGAGCGATGGAGCAGACCAACGGGAGCATCTGCTCACTGGGTCGTCTCGATCAAGTCGCGCGCCTGCTGGGCGTCGGCTGCTGCTTGCGCCTACGCACGGCCTGGCCGGAGAATTTTCACCCCAAGGAAGAGCCCCTCTCCTTGCGGGAGCGAGTGGGAAAACACATCCCCTCGAAACCCTGTGGTCACCGAGCACCGGGGCGGAGCTACCAAGCTCCACCGTCTCGACGACTACAACCCCAGGGCATTGTCTCTGGAACCCGAATGAGAAACCGCAGGACAGGCAAAACCGAAAGCGAAGCTACCAAGCTTCGTGGCACTCAAAGCTCATTCATCCACCCCTTGCCCGAGACGGCTGGCACCTGATCGGGCGCACTGTGAAGCCTCATAAGCTTCACTTGGTGAGCTGTGGAGGTGGATACCAGACGCCTCCACAGCTTACCTTTCCTACTCTGGAGAAACTATGGAAAAACTTGCAGAACTACTGACAGAGATGACCCGCAACCTTGTGGATCATCCCAATATCGTTTCGGTGAAAATCCTACCCTCGGTCGCTGACGCCGAACACACTCGCTTCGAGGTTCATGTCGCTCCCGGTGATCTGGGCCAGGCAATCGGGAAAGAAGGGAGGCTCGCCAACGCCATGCGAATCCTCATCAAGTCGGCGGCTCAGAAACACAATCTGGGCCGAGTGCTTGTCGAGTTTAAGGAGGCGAAGACGTGAAAGTAGCGGACGAACCCGACTACTTCGAGGCGCAGTACACTACACGCTTTGGAAATCGGATCGAAGTCTCCGCCTACCGTGGCGGCGATCAGGTTCTCATCGCAGGCAGCATACTTACCCCACGCCAAGCCCGCCAGCTCGCGCACAATCTCCTCAAGGCAAGCAAGCTCGCCAAACAGGGAGGCAAAGGTTCACCTTGACCATGCCCCCATCACAGGCTCCGGTGCGCTTAAGAGATGCCAATAGTCCCAGGCTCGACACGAAGGATCACCCCTTCGATGACAATCAAAGCTGGGCTTTGTGGTGCCTGCGGGAGCTGAAACGACTCGGGGTTCACCATGCCATCGCGCCCCAGGCACACGCCCTGGTAGCGCATGGCTACATCACCGAGGACGATATCGCTGGACTTCTAGACGAACTGCGGGGCGGGCCTCTCTATAAGCCTACTGCTCCAAAGCAGCTCAACTTACTCATTGAGGAAACCCCATGCCCTGGCTGAAGCTCGATGATGCGTTTTTCGACCACGAGAAGATTCTCGATAGGTCGAAGGATGCAAAGCTACTGCATCTGGCAGCGCTGACTTACTGCGCTGCCCGCTCGCCGCACGGTGTTCTGTCACCGGCGGCTGTCCGCGTTTGTGCCGCCAAAGTGGACACCCAAAACCGCGAGGAAGTAGTGACCGAGCTGCTCCTCGCCAACCTTTGGGAGACGGTACCGCCCGACTCTCCCCTCCAACCAGTACCGCCTGGCTCCTTCCAGATCCACGACTTCAACGTCTACAACCCGACTCCCGAGCAGGCCGAGGCAACACGAGTGTTTCGTCGTGAAGAAGACCGCCGCCGTGCGGATGCCGAGCGCCAGCGCAACAAGCGCGAACGGGAACGACAGCAAGAAGTTTTCGAGGATCATGATGCCCATCACACGGAATCCGAAGCCCGTCACGCTCAAAACGTGACAGAGAGCGTGACATGTCACAAAAATGACGTGACAGAGAGCGTGACGCAAGACGTGACAGATTCCGTTACATGTCACGGTGTTTCCTCGCGCGTCCGCCCGCTGGCAGCCGCGTTCCCGTCCCCGTCCCCCTTCCCGATCCCCTATCCCCAAACCCCTACCCCAGACATCATCCCCCAACCCTCCGCAGCGGAGCTACCAAGCTCCGCCACAGGGCCAAGAAAGACGATGACGACGGAAGGGGCAGTAAGAAATAAAAACTCTCCCGATGCCCGTTACCCGAAGCTTGGTAGCTCTGGCTATCCGGTGGGCTGGGAAGATGCCGAACAGCTCTCGCCGGGGGCACTGCTGACACGCTATCGGGATGCCGAAGGCGAAGCGGGCGAGGAGCGACTTACGGCTTGGCTGGCTGCGGCACGCAAACCCGTTCACTCGCAACCGGCCTATCTTCGGCCTTGCATTCTGGGCTGGCTGCGCGGCGACGATCCCGATCCCATCACCTTACCACCGCCAAAACCTACACCCTCGCCAACTCGCTCGATCAATGCCGCCGCTGCTGCAAAGGCCGAGGCGATACGGGCCGAGCACGGCTCGGTGCAAGCGGCTCTAAACCCAATCGAGCGAAGGTCTGAACCTTTGCCAAAGGAAAACCCATGACCACAGAAACCGCCTTGAATCTGCTTGCCACCATGCCCGGCAAGCCCGAGTGGAACGCGGACATCGCGGAGTTTTACTCGCTGCACCTAGCCGACTGGCACCCCGAGACGCGCCGCAAAGCCATCCTGGAGGCCACCGCCACCTGCCAGTTTCGCCCTACGGTCGCTGAGCTGCGTGAGGTGGCCTTGAAACACGTGGCGTCCTTGCCCTCGATCGGCACTCTGCGCGAGGAGCTGCGGCTGATAATTCTCTTTCATCCCCCCGCTGAGCGTGCCCGCCACGCCTCCGCCTTGCTCTGCGACCTAGCCGACGAGCTGGGCGGATGGCGAGAGATCGGAATGCTGGATACCGAGGAGATGAACCGCCGCTTCCCCAGCGCATGCCAGAAAGCACGAGCCGAGTATCTCACCCGAAACGCCATCAAGCTGCTCGCCAAGGAGCCAAACAAGGTGCTGCTGGCCGCTTCAACGCCCAAGGAGCTAGTCACCGCATGAGCACCCTTCAGCCTCCCAGGCTGTCCCGACGTGAGCGCCGCCATCAAGAGCGTCCGCAGCGCCGCCAGAAGCACGACGAAGCCACGAAGCTGCATCAGCAAGCCCAGAAACTTCTCCGTCAGAATGCCAGCGCTCCGGCTTTCTGGCACGGTGAGCCTTGCACCGCCACCCGCCTGAAAGTTCTACTGGCCGGTGTCGAAGTGCCTGCCGTTCGCGTCGAATTCGGTGAGGGCCTGGTCTACCTCGACGACGCCAACGGCGCGGGCTGGCTGAAAGTCACGGCGGGACGCGGCAGCAAGAGCTTGCTGCACCGAGAGCTTGATATGGAAAGTTTGGAAGAGATCACAGCATGACAAAAATTCGGTGCCCGAAGTGCGAGCACATCGTCGGGGAGGTGGATGGCGAGCGCATCACCAGCTCGGTGGCAGTGCGTGGTCGCGGTCGCCGCGTGGTGACTGCCTGGAGCCAGGCTGAGTTCGTCTGTGACGACTGCGGCAATCGCTGGCTGTTCAAGACACAGAGCGGCAACAGTACACAGAGCGGGGACATTCCGCGCGGAACATCAGGGGGCATCCCTTGACGCTGCTTGAGCTGCTTCAACGCCAGCGCACCGCCCTCATCGCCCGAGACGACGACGCTCTTGCCCAGATCGCCGACGCCTACGCGGGCATCACCGAAGACCTCACGGCACGGATCGAAGCGCTTCACGAGAAGATGCTTGAGGCGCTTCTGGAAGGCCAGGAAATCAAGCCGTCTTGGGTCTACCAGCAGGAGCGCTATCAGGGCCTGCTGGAGCAAGCCTACAACCGCGTCGCCGAGTTCGCCGCCACCGCCAGCCAGCTCACAGAGGCCCAGCAACGTGCTGGAGTCCTTGCCGCCGCCCAGAACCTCCAGGAGCAACTGGAACACTTGGGCATCACAGGAACCTTCCACCAGCTCCCCACAGGCGCTCTGGACACCCTGATCGGGTTCCTCGCCGACGGCTCGCCCATCACCGAGCACTTCGCCAAGATGCCTGGTGTCCTCGTGGCCGAGCTCCAGCGCACCCTCGTCCGGGGCATCGCCGCAGGAGACGGCCCAAGAGCGCTCGCCTACAAGCTCCGCAAGACCTCGCAGCTCCCCCTGGATTCTGCCCTCCGCACCGCCCGCACCGAGCACCTCAGAGCCTACAACAACGCCGCACTCGAGACCTACCGACAGAACAGCACCGTCGTCACCGGCTGGCAGTGGATGGCGACGCTAGGCCGATCCAGTGGGCGAACCTGCCCCTACTGCCTCGC
>JANNDD010000948.1:0-3351 GCA_031387365.1 Armatimonas sp.
GTGCACGTAATGCCAATCTCTACGCCACCCTCGCGGAGGCCAGCTTGCGGCGACGGAACACACGTCAGGCGGAGGAGTACATTCGCCGGGCGCTGGAGATTGAGCCGGGCCATGGCTACGCAACCTTCGTTCGTACTCAAGTGCACGAGCAACAAGGGAAGTTCTTGGAGGCCGAGCGCGATTATCTCCAGGCACTTGCGCGGAACGGGTTTGTGGCAAATGCCTTTCGCTTTGATTCGGGACAGCTGCACCCCAGTGCTGGAGGGGGAGGGCGTGATAACTGGCAGCAGCTCAGTGGCCAAGGGTTTAAGGCAGGAATTGGAGGCAACTTCCAGCTTCTTCGGGATGTGGGTAGTGTCGAAGGAGATACGAAAGCCGAGCAGCGCTTGAATCAGGCCCGGCTGACCGTGGGAAAGATGACGGAGAAAAGTGATTCTCTGCTCAGTGCCGTGCGGCGTGAGCAGCAGGATACTCGTGGTCTCGCCCTGGGGCTAGCGGGGCGTACCGGGCGAGGGCAGACCAAGGTGGATCTGCTACACAACACACGCTTTTCCCCAACATCAAAGCTGCACGTGATGGGGCGCTGGCGACAGAGTGACAGCGATCTGCGCTCTCAGACATCCGGAGCACGCTATAGCCCCCTCAACGACAAGCAGCTCAGCGGCGAAGCAGAGTGGCTACGTGGGCTGACCCCCCAGCTCTCGTTGCAAGTGGGGGGATCGTGGCTCCAGAACCAGCGAACAGAGGGGGCACCGCCGCCGGGATCGGATCTGGCGGGTGTGGGGTTCTTCGCACCCAACCAGCCTTTCGATCAGGTCTTTTCGGCGGGCACCACGAGCTTGTGGACGACACACGCGCTGCTACGCTACCCTGTTCTGGGACGGACACTGACATTGGGGCCGGTCTTTGGCAGTCAAGCGGGAGCACCTGGGTTGCTCTTTTCGGGCAAGAAGCGCACCCGTGCGGTGGGCGTGACGACACCCTCCCACTCTAGCGCGTTTCTCCCCTACGCAGACTGGGCCTACCCCACCCGGGCCGGGCAGACACTACGCGTCTCCGTGACCCCGCAGGTCGGCTCGACAGCGGCGGTCTTCCAGCCCGGAGACTCATCGCGCGTGTTAGACGCTGATAGCAATTTCCAGGGGATGGATGCGACGGGCAACCGGCTGGGTGCGCGAACACTCTACTACGGCCCCAATGGACAAGGGGTTGCCTACGAGATCGGACTGCGCCAGGACGACAAGCATGGCCTGACCTGGGAGACCACGGCGTTTCACCGTGAGCTGCGCAATGTGGGGACGGTATCGGGCGATCCGCGTATCGAGCCCTCACTGGATCTTGTTGCGTGGAAGCGCACCCGGTCCAGTGGCCTAGAGACAAGTGCTGCCCTTGCACTGAAAAAAGGGGTTCGTTTAAGTAGCTTTGTACGCTGGCAGGAAGCGCGGGGAACCCTAGCGGAGGATGGTACTACAGCTTCGACGAGCCTCCCTCTCTCCAATGTCTCGCCCTGGCAGGGGAATATTCGGGTGGACTGGAACCCCACGGATGTCCTGCGATTCGGTGTCGAGACCCGGGTGGATGGAGCGCGTCCCCTGATTTTTTCTCAGGGAGAGGGGACAGGGCCCGCTGTTGGGCAGGATAAGTGTCCCGTAATTCGGCGCTACGCCCTCCAGGGGGGGATGCGTCTGCGTAGTGATCAGGAGCTGACTTTCACTTTGGTCGTGCCTGACCGTAGCTTCTGGCCGGGGAGCAAGCCGGAGACGGTTGTCCTGCTCGGACTAGGGACGCGGCGATAAAACTCGTCGAGGAGAATAGACGGTATGCGTAAATTTGTACGGAGCATGCGCTGTGGTCTGCTTGTTGGCAGCCTCACAGTTGGGGTGTTGGCTGGGGTTTGGGGCGACGACAAGCAAGACAAGCAAACAGGGCCGCCCAATCCCCTAACGAAGCTAGCCCCTTACGTTGGCCCCAAAAAACCCGTGGTGGTGATGGGGATAGATATTAAAGTCACGAAGGCCAGTATTCAGATACCGCTGCCTTCGGGGGCAACTCAAGAGAAACCGCTTGATCTGCCTAGTGAGTTCGGTGCGGGGCTGACGGAGGTGCTCATCACGGAACTCTTCCAGACCGGGCGCTTTGTCGTGCTGGAAGCCTCTGCGGCCGAGCTGCTTCCCGGTGCCGTACCTGGAGGGAATCTTCCTCCTCCTACGGGGAATCCCCCCCCTGTTGACCCGCAGGCAGCAGCACTAGCGGCGGCAGCCGCCGCCGCAGGGGGAGCTGCGGCACCACCCGCCGCTGCACCACCGGCGGCACAGCCTCTGCCCCCTCCCTCCCGAACTCAGGTACGAGGAGCGATCACGACTCTTTCTTTCCGTAGCTCCGCGCAGGCACTTGGTGGCGGGGGGCAGGGTGGGCTACCGCCTAGCCCGTTTGAGGGAGGTCGTGCAAAAACAGAAGCCATTGTGCGCTTGGACATACGCCTCACCGAGAGTGTTACGGGGGAGGTCGTGGCGGCTTACCAGGCTGAGGGCAAGGTGACCTCCTCGAAGTCATTCTTAAACCTGACGATTAAAGATGTCACTAGCCTTGGTACAACTAAAGTGGATGAGAACCCACTTGGTCAGGCAGTGCGACTTGCCATCCGCAACGCGGTGGTAAAAATCTGTCAGCAGACTGATAGTTCGCCCTGGGAAGCACGGGTCGCTCGGGTGAGTGGGGAGGGGGAGAACCTCTCGCTCTTTTTGACGGAAGGTGCCCGGACGGGCCTGGAGCCTGACGATGTTTTAGAGGTCTTCCGGCTCGGTGAGGAGGTTCGTGATCCGGTGAGCGGCAAGCTTCTGGGGCGCGACGAACAGCACGTGGGGCAGTGCCGGATCAAGTCCGTCCCCCCGTTGCAGTCGTTCTCCGTTGCTGTCCCAACCGAGGGAACTGAGTTTAAGATAGGCGATGTCGTACGCTTTGTGCGTCGCCCCGCAAAAGTCGCTCCTCCAGTCAAGAAGAAAAGATAGCCGGCGCGTGTTCGGTTTAGCGGGGTGGTAGATAGGCGTTCTCGAAAGCCTCCGTGGTGATCAAGCGGGTGTGGTAGGTGGCAAAGTCATCTGGATGTTTTTTGAAGGCCGGATCGGCCTCTAGCTGCTCGTAGCTTCTCGGATAGTCTTTGAGAGCATGGAGCGGGTAGGGGCCGACTGTTTTTCCAAATGTCGTGTTGATATTGCCATCTTTCTCCCAACCATCACTGATCACGACATAGTCGCGCGTCCAGCCCGTCGGTGGGGTGGTCTTTGCGGGGAACCGGAAGAAGAGCTCATCCCCCGCGTTGAGAATGGCGTACCGATCATCCACACGGCTCAG
>JANNDD010000955.1:0-3468 GCA_031387365.1 Armatimonas sp.
CACAGTCCCTGGACTTGGTGCTACTCTCGGGAATAGGGGGAGCCTACCCTATGCTTCGCTCTCATAGCTTGCTGAACAATCTTCAAGCAGTCATGCGCCAGGTACCATTGGTAATGTTCTTTCCGGGGCGCTACGACGGTCAGTCCTTGCGCCTTTTTGATCGCCTAAACGATGGGCACTACTACCGAGCCTTCCGGCTTGTTCCTTAAGAATTTACTGAAGACATGTTGATTAAAGATCTCTTTCTGCGCGATATCGCCCGCTCCATTAACGGTGTGGTGAAAGCGGACCAGCTCGATGACAGCTCCATCTGGCAGGAGCTTGATGAGTACGTGGTCACCAAGGAGCTTGATAGCCACTTTCGTAAGTTCTTCGAAGCCTACCTTGCTTCGATCCGTCGGGGGGCTGATCCTGAGCTGGCGGGGCAAATAGGAATCTGGATTTCCGGCTTTTTTGGCTCTGGTAAATCTCACTTCATCAAGATTCTCTCCTATCTGATCCAGAACCGTGAGGTCGCATCCGAGGGGCAGAAGCGTCGCGCTATAGAGTTCTTTCGGGAGAAGATCTCTGATCCGATGCTCTTTGCCGATATTCAAAAGGCAGTAGGCACCAGTACCGATGTCGTGCTGTTTAACATTGATAGTAAGGCAAACCCGAACGATGGCCGTGCGGCGATTCTCAATGTCTTCTTGCGTGTCTTCAATGAAATGCTGGGCTTTAGTGGAGACCATCCCCACATTGCTCACATGGAGCGTTTCCTTCTCGGCAAGGGGCGATTGGAGCAGTTCAAGGCGGCTTACCACGCAGCAACGGGAACTGCTTGGCACGATGAACGCGATGCCTTCGAGTTCAACATGGATGAGCTCGTCACGGCATTTGCGGAAGCATCGTGGCAGTCCCCTGAGGCGAGCTGGGAGTGGCTACGCAATGCTGATAAGAACTTCCCACTAACCCCCGAGAACTTTGCCCGCTGGGTAAAAGAATATCTGGACACACGTGGGCCACAGCACCGAATCGTGTTCTTTGTGGATGAGGTGGGGCAGTTTATCGGGGATGATACGCACCTCATGCTAAGCCTTCAGACGATTGTCGAGAACCTAGGGACGATTTGTGGGGGGCGTGCTTGGGTCGTTGTCACTTCCCAGGAAAATATCGAGGCGATCCTTGGGGAGGTTCGAGCTACACAGGCCAATGACTTCTCTAAGATTCAAGGGCGCTTCCGAACTCGGCTTTCGCTTTCTGGGGCAAATGTTGATGAAGTCATTCAAGAGCGGTTGCTCAGTAAAAATCCGTCTGCGGAGCTAGAATTAAAGCCTGTATTCGTAACTAAAGGCGATATTCTCAAAAATCAGCTCAGTTTCACTAATTTAGGAATGACTTTTCAGACCGTTGATAGTGAGCAAACTTTTGTCAAGGATTACCCTTTCGTGCCCTATCAATTTCTTCTCGTGCAGAAGATCTTCGAACAGATTCGTAAGCATGGCGCAACGGGTCTGCATCTCAGCAGGGGCGAGCGCTCAATGCTTGACGCGTTCCAATTAGCAGCGAAGAGTCTTGCAGACCAGCCCATAGGAGCCCTCGCACCACTGTATAGCTTCTATCCTTCGATTGAGAGTTTTCTGGATACGGCTGTCAAGAGAACGATTGATCAGACAGAAGGGCGAGGCTTTAACGACTTCGACCGCGAGATTCTTCGGGTGCTCTTTTTGGTGCGCTATATCGAAGAGTTTCGGGCCAATATCGATAACCTGGTGACGCTCTGCATTGATGAGATTGATGCGAACCGCCTGGGCTTGAAGCGCAAAATTGAGGACAGCCTGGCGCGACTGGAGCAAGAGACGCTCATTAGTCGCAATGGAGAGAACTACTTCTTCCTCACCAACGAGGAGCGCGACATCAGCCAGGAGATCAAGGATGTTGAACTCAATGGGGGAGAGCAGGCGCGGAAGTTAGGAGAGCTGCTTTTTGAGGGCTCGCTGCGGGGAACCAACAAGCACCGCTTCCCGGACAATAAGAAAGACTTTGGCTTCAACCGCTACTGTGACCGGCATCCCGTTGGACAGATTCTCTCTGCCAATGAGCTTGAGGTTTCTGTCGTTACGCCACTTGCGGATGAGTACGAACTCTATGGGGAGGCGCGGTGCATTTTAGAGTCCAGCACGGAGGGAGGCAAGCTACTCATCAAGCTGAAGGACAACAAGATGCTTGGCGAGGAGCTTCGGCTCTTCTTGAAGACCGAGAAGTACATCAAGCGCAAAAACGATGACACGCTGCCTGCCACAACGAAGCGGATTCTTCGGGATCGGGCGGATGAGAACCGAGTGCGTGAAGAGCGCCTGACGAAGCTGCTCGATGAGCTTTTGCTGGATGCGGAGTTCTTTGTCAATGGGCAGTCCCGGAGTGCTTCGGGTAGCTCGGCGACAGTGATCTTGAGTGAGCAGCTCACCTACCTGATTCGTAATACGTTCACGAAGCTGGCGTACTTAAAGGCGCTGAAGAACTCCCCGGATGACTGCCGTTTGGAGACCCGCGCCGTGCTCACAGCGGATAATGTGGGACAGCAAGCACTTGGCCTAGCTACCGACAATGCCAACCAGGCCGCTTTGGATGATGTGCGGGCGTTTATTCAGCTCAATGCACAACTCAATCAGCCGGTGGTGCTACGGGCGCTGGTGGAGCGCTATGGGAAGCGCCCTTATGGCTGGCCGGAGTACGAGGTCATCTTACTGGTCGCACGTCTCTTGGCGCTCGGGGAGATCTCCCTGATTGCCGATGGTGCGGCAGTGCCGGTTGAGAAAGCCTTCGAGCCACTGACCAAGCCGCAGCGCTGGAGCGCTGTGACTCTGGTTCGGCGGCAGCGAGTGGATGCGGCAGCGATAGAGAAAGCCCGTCGCTTGGGGATGGATGTTTTCTCTGAGATGGGGCCGGAGGCGGAGGAGACTCTGGCGGACTTTCTCCGAGAGAGGCTCACCGCGTGGGATGCGGATCTGCGGCGCTTCCAGACCATTGCGAGCGGCGGGAAGTATCCGGGTGGCGCGGCGCTGACAAGTGGTCTGGCGCTCACACGGAAGTTGCTGTTGGTTCGGGAAAGCTTCCACTTCCTAGAGGCGTTTCTAGAGGCCAAGAATGACCTGCTGGACCTGGGCGATGACTACCACGACCTGAAGCACTTCTTTGATCAGCAGAAGTCTGTCTGGGAGGGGCTTCAGGCGGCACTGGTGCGCTTTGCGCCGAACCGCTTTGAGCTTGAGAAGGATACGACAGCAGCCTCGGCACTTGCCGAGCTGGAGGCGATTACAAAGCTAGCGGCACCCTACAATCGGCTGAAGGATGTTGAGCCGCTGGTCGCGCAGATAGACGAGGTGAACGCCCAGCTTGTCGAGCAGCGGCGGGTGCGGGTGCTGGAGAAGGTGGATTCGCTCATCGGGCAGGTGGAGCGTGAGGCGACACGCACGGGGGCATCGGATG
>JANNDD010000957.1:0-19253 GCA_031387365.1 Armatimonas sp.
GCCACGATTCTGCACCTGATGGGAATAGATCACACCAAGCTAACGTACCTTTACGGAGGACGAAACTACCGCCTCACCGATGTCTACGGTACGGTGGTGACGGATATTCTAGCCTAGCGGAGAGCCATCTATGCAACGCCACCTAGCCCTACTTCGCGAGCTCTTCCCAATCCCCAAGAGCCAGCGCATAGACGGGGAAACGGCGGATCAGATTCTGGAGCGAGCCAAACAGCAGCTCAATGCGCTTCACTCGCAGCACCGAGCACGTGCCGTCGAAGCGATCACAGCCAAGAACCACCTTCAAAACCAGGTAGACAGTCTGGCAAAGAAGATCCAGAACTTTCAGGAAAAGGCAGACAAAGCTGTTGGTAAAGGGCATAGGGAGCTGGCAGATCAGCTCTTGCGGGAAAAGCAGGGCTACGAGGAATCGCTCCGAAGTGCCGAAGAAACACTCCAGCGGGCTGTGGAGACCGCTGAGCAGATCAAAGTGACCATCAAGCGCGAGGAAGACTGGATCTATCAGGCAATGACGGCTACGGTGGCTTTCCAGGAGAAGTGGAAAGACTGCGCGATCCAGCACGAGATGCAGCGGCAGTTGGAGGGCTTGGGGGTGTGGCACCTGGCACAGCCGCCCCAGCCACCAGTTGACCGAAAAACGGCGCGTGAGCTGGTGTTTTTTTTGCTGCTGTTGATCGTTGGCTTGCTTGTCTGGCGTCTCACCGCCGATTGAAATCGGCGTCTAAGAGCCTCGTTCCTCGGCTAAGAAATCGCTCCGCGGTTGGGGACTTAGGAACTCGGTAGTCGCGGAGCGACTTTTTGGCCGCAGGCCCCTAGACGCCCCCTTCAGTGGGCGGATTGGTAAACGCTCCAGCCCGCGGTGGATCATTTGACGACGACCCACAGTAGCCACAGATTGTCTTCACTTGCCCCACTTTGCCTTTCGCACAGCCTCGATCCAGGCATCCGTGAAGACTTTCTGGCAGTTTAGAAAGACCCGCTTGCGTTCGGGGAAGGCCACGAGGGGCTCCGTGCGCTGTCGTGTCATGCCAGGCAGTATACCGTTAGACCGCAGATTGAAAGCTGCGGTCTAACGGGGGTGGCGAGCTAGATCTGGGGCTTGGCCTTACCATCCACGAGAGTGAAGGAAATTTTGGTGCCCGCAGGAAGCTCGGTGTCATCGGCATCTAAGCTGAGCTTGCCGGTGGCGGTGTTGGGCGACGGTGCCCCCGTAACAATGCCAATCACGGTGGAGAAGGTCTCTCCCGAAAATTTGATATTGGAGATCTCCACTTTAGCAGTGGGTACGTACGTATTGGTGGAGCCCTGACGAGTAAAAGTCACAGGGCCAGCAACCGTTGCGGAGGCGTCTACGGAGCGCGCACCCTCACCGTCGCTGAGCGTCACTTTTAGGGTGATATTTCGTAAGGAGAACGTGGTGGGGGCTGTGGCACTGCCGGGCATTGTGACAGTGGCATCGCTGAGCGACTGTTTCAGTATTAATGCGTTGAGCTTGCTCACTTGCTCCAGAGTCTGGTCGTTGAAATTGGCAGTCGCGCTGACACTGCCTGAGATGGTGGCTCGTCCGCTTCCAATGACCGTCTCAACAATTTGGCCATTGAGGTTAGCCATATTATTTACCTCAGGGATAACGCTGTTGATGGCACTGTTAACCGCACCACAGCCGCTAAGGACGAGAACCGAGAGTGCCCCGGTTAAGGCGAGGAAACGTCCTCGCTGCATTGATTTCGAAGTGTTTTTCATTGTTTTATTTCTTTCCTATGGAGACGATACCTGACGTTTATGCAAAGAGCGAAAATCCAGTCCGACTCTTGCGATTGTCCTCCATGACAGAACAATATCAGGCTACTCTGAATTATTCCTGAAATCCACTTGGTGCGCAATAGTGGGATTCTCTGTGTGCACATCAGTTCTGTCACGACTCCGAGTGATTTCAAATACAGCCACCAACAGCTAGCTCTTGTAGGAGATCACCAGTAGGCCGTGGCCCCCGACCTGGGCGTTTGCGCCCCCGATACCCACACCACTGACATAATCAGGATCGGTGCTGTAGCCGGTTGGAGCGGAGGGTGTACTAGCGCCATCCTGACCGTCCTGACCTGGATAAGCAACCAAGCTTGTGAGATTACTGGTACGCGACGAGCCCCCGCCACCCCCGCCACTCACACCGCCCCCCAGCTCAACACGCCCACCGCCCGCACCACCGTAGTGGCCCGCACCGCCGCCGCCACTTACCAGGCCACCGGTCAGATTTACCCCTGCCGTTCCCTGGCTAAAGCCGCCACTGACGCCGCCCGCAGTCTGGGTTCCACCTGCGCCCCCGCCCGATCCTCGGCCACTGGCACCCGTGAGTACGCCGCCCGCACCGCCCCCCACGAAAGTGCCACCGCCCCCCGCACCAGCAACCACAATAGTGTCCGTCCCCCGCACTATGGCGGTTCGTCCGCCGCCGCCGCCTGCGTTCCAGGCACCACCACTTCCGCCCAGCCCACTGCCCCCGCCTAGAAAGGCAGGAATCGTCGAACCACTCAGGCTGAGCTGCCCCCCTTGTCCGACCAAGAGAGTGAGGGTCTCGCCGGGGCTGACAGTAAGATCTCCCCCGATATAGGCCCCGGAGCCTCCATTCTGGCCCCCTCCCGCTCCCCAGAGCTTCACCGCAAGTGAAGTCACTCCCGCAGGAACGACAAAGCTCTGCGCCACGCCCGTGTAGCTAACGACCAGCTTTCGAGTGGTCGTGCCGGAGCCGGAGCCAGAGCCCGTATCGGTTCCACCCCCTCCTCCACAGCCTGCCAGCCAGAGAAGAAGTGTCAGCAGAAAGCCGCCGCGTGTCAGTCGTTTGAGTTGGTTTTTCATAGGAGAATTGTACTTCGTTATTTGCACGGGAAGGTCGGGGTTAACCCAGGTAGGAGATCACGACGCGCCCATCGCCACCCGGTGTGCTAGCTGTTCCACCCACACCCACTCCCGTAACATAGTCAGAGTCGGTACTGCCGCCGGGAGCTGCTCCGGTCGCACTGGATAGGTTTCCCGAAGCCCCTGCCGCGCTGGCGCTGGAGGAGGTGAGGCCAGACACAAGCGACGATCCGCCGCCGCCGCCGCCGCCGTTAAAGCCGCTTCCGCTTCCACTGCCGCCGCCCCAGTAGCCGCCGCCGCCACTGGAGCCGTCGCCACCCTTGAACTGGCTCCCTGCTGTCCCCACAAAGCCCCCAACACCGTTCACTCCACCCGCTGTTTGACTGCCACCGCCGCCGCCGCCGAAGCTGCCATTGGTACTGCCACTCGTGCCTGATGTCAGACCACCACCGCCGCCATTTGCCCCGCCGCCGCCGCCTGCTGCCGTCGCTTTTTCATCCGTGAGCACGGCAAGATTAGCGCTCAGCCGAATCGCGGAGCGACCGCCGCCCCCGCTATAACCGGCTCCGCCGCCGCCAAAACCACCGCCGCCGCCCACCCCGCTGGTGGTATTGCCGCCCCCTACAATAATCGTCAGGGTGGCACCAGGCGTGACCGCAAGACTCCCCGTCACGAAAGCCCCCGCGCCACCTGCGTAGCCGCCCCCTGCCCCCCAGAGCTTCACGCTTAGTGAGGTCACTCCCGCAGGCACCACAAAGCTCTGGTTGGCTCCGGTGTAGGTGAAGACCTGCTTGATGGTCGGACGTGGGGTCGGGGTGGGGGTGGGAACCGGCGTCGCAGTCGGCTTGGGGGTTGGAGTAGGAGTCGGGCCAGGCGTCGGCGTTGGGCCTGGTGTGGGTGTGGCCTCTGCGGTTGGTGTAGGGCTGGGAGTGGGATCAGGGCTACTGCTGCTACCACAGCCTTGCAAGATACCCAGTGCGCTGGTCACTGAGAGAGCTAGCGCCGTCAGAAAGCCGCCCCGGGTCAGGCGCTCGGTTTGCTCGTGGTTTTTCATAAACAATTGTACTTTGTTATTTATCGCTTTGGGGAGTTTGCCTATTGTAAGTAACCCTAAGAAAATCGGCTATAATAAAGCCATGGAACAAGACCTGACTCTCACCGTGGACGGTGCCCGGCCCGGCCCGCGCCTCTCTCCGATTCTCCACGGCATCTTCTTTGAGGAGATTAACCACGCGGGTGATGGCGGCCTCTACCCCGAGAAGCTCCGCAACCGCGACTTTGCGGAGAACGCGGCGCACTGGGAAGTCTTTGGGGGCGCAAAGGTAGCGGCGAGCAGTGGCGGTGCACTCACGCTCACCGGTCCGGGTGGCGTTCGCACGGAGGGCTACTGGGGAATTGGGGTGGAGAGGGGCAAGAAGCTGATTCTTTCGCTGGAGACGACCCAGCCCCTCGCCGCGATGCTCGTGAGCCCGCAAGGCGCAGTTCTGGCGCGTGCAAGTGTCAAGCTGGGCAAGAGTACCATCGCACTGACGCCCCGCGCAAGCTGCCCCGATGCACGGCTAGAGCTGCGGCCCACGGCGTTCCCCGCTGTGCTGAAAAACCCGTCGCTGCTACCCACCGACACGCTCGGAAAGGCGAAGCTACGCAAAGATCTGGCGGGTTTAGTGGCGGCCATGAAGCCGAGCTTTGTGCGCTTCCCCGGGGGCTGCTATGTCGAGGGAGATCGCCTCGTGGATCGGTTCATCTGGAAAACATCGCTCGGCGAGGTGAACCAGCGCGGGGGGACGCAATGCATCTGGGGCTACAAGGCAACCAATGGCCTCGGCTTTCACGAATACTTGCTCTGGTGCGACGATCTCCAGGCGGAGCCACTCTTCGTGGTCAACTGTGGCATGAGTCACAAAGACACCACCCCCCTCAGCCAGATGGACGGCGTCGTCCAAGATGCCCTGGATGCTTTGGAGTACGCCAACGGCGATCCGAACACCACCAAGTGGGGACGAGAGCGGGCGAAGAACGGCCACCCGAAGCCTTTTGGCCTGAAGCTTATTGAGATTGGCAATGAGAACGGTGGCCCGCGCTACAACGAGCGCTACAAGCTGCTCTTTGATGCCATTAAGAAGAAGCATCCGTATGTGCGCACCATCGCCAACGACTGGGGCGGCCTGCCGACCTCCGCGCCCATTGAGATCGTGGATGAGCACTACTACAACAACCCGCAGTTCTTCTTTGAGCAAGCCAATCGCTACGATCGCTATGATCGCAGTAAGCATAAAGTCTATGTCGGGGAGTACGCTGTCACCCAGGGCTGTGGTGAGGGCAACTTAATCGCGGCGCTGGGCGAAGCCGCATTTATCACGGGCATGGAGCGCAACTCCGATGTGGTCGTCATGGCGAGCTACGCCCCACTCTTTGTGAACGCCAACGATAGAAAATGGAACCCGGATGCCATTGTCTTCAACTCCTCACAAGCCTTTGGGACGCCTTCGTTCTGGGTGCAGCAGCTCTTTTCCACCAACCGGGGCGATATAGTGCTCCCAACCACACTCACCCAGCCCGCGGTGATGAATACCGTCTCGGCTGAGGCGAAAGGCGGCGTCGGGGTGGGGACCTGGCGCACGGACGCTGAGTACAAAGACATTGGAGTAAACGGCGAGACAGTCACGCTCAAGCCAGGCCAGGGGCGCTGGGAGAAAGCCGCCGACGGTGGCCTGCGTCAGACCAATGCCCAGGGTGAGGACTTCCGTGCCACCGGGGGCGACCTGAGCGCCAGTAACTACACCCTGACTCTCATGGCCAAGAAACACGGCGGTGACGAAGGCTTTTTGGTGATGTTCTATGTCCGTAGTGCAGGGGACTTTCTCTGGTGGAACCTGGGCGGCTGGGGCAACACGCGCCATGAGATCGAGCGCTCTATCGGCGGCGGTAAGAGTGCGCTTTTGCGGCCCTCCGTCCAAGGCAAGATCGAGACGGGACGCTGGTACAACATTAAGATCGAGTGCCAGGGGACGCGTATCAAGTGCTACCTTGACGGCACACTGATGCACGATGTCACTCTCCCCCCGCCACCTTCGCCTGTGCACGCCGTGACCACGCGCGACGAGAAAACCGGCGATATTCTGGTCAAGCTTGTCAATGGGGGCAAGAGCGCCCACGCGGCTGCGATTACGCTCAAGAACCTTGGCAAGCTCACGGGCAAGGGGAGTGTTACCGTGCTCACGGGCAGCGGTCCGCTGGAGGAGAACTCTTTCGCACAGCCCACCAAGATCGCCCCCGTCACCAAGCCACTCACCGGAGTCGCGCCCCGCTTCACCTACCAGGCTCCGCCTTATTCGGTCAGCATCCTGCGGCTCAAGACAGCGTCATCAGGCAGGATTCCCGCCGCCGATTGAAATCGGCGTCTAAGAGCCTCGTGCCTCGGCTAAGAAATCGCTCCGCGATTGGGAAATGGAAAACTCGGTAGTCGCGGAGCGACTTTTTGGCCGAAGGCCCTCAGACGCCCACTTTCAGTGGGCGGATCTGGGATTTATCGCGTCCCGTGTTCGAAAAACTCGATCTCGGAGCTGACGACACAGCCGCGCGTGTCCGTGACATTGAGGTAGCAGGCGACGGTTCCGAGTGGAATCGCCGAGGACGCTAGGTTGCCGCTGAGCAACACGGGCTGTGCCTGCCAGTTGCGCTGAGGCCAGGGGATGCCGTCGTCTTTGGTGAAGAGCAGCTCCGCCGTTTTGAGAGGCACTTTTGTGTCGAACTCCGCACGGATCATCCGGCCTTGGTGCTCTTGTTTTTTGAGGCGAGCGAGCGGCGGCTCGCCGAAACAATGCGACGCGGCAAAGAGGCGTAGCTCTTCTGGGTTCTCGCCTGCCGCACCGTGGCCGTGGGGCATGCGCAGCTTAAACGAAAGCGTTTTCTTGCCACTGCGTGCTCTGAGGAGCCGGTGCGATTCCTGCCAGATCTTGGGAGTGAAGGCAAAGTCATTGGTGCCATTGATCCAAAAAAACGGCATCTTGGCGTCTTTGAGGTGCCGCGATGGATCCCAGAGCTCCATCCACTTCTCGGCGTGTGGCTTGTCGGTCTTATCGAGTCCCAGGCCGGGCGAGCGATCCAGAAACCCACAGCCGTAGACCGACATCGCAAACGCGAAGCGCGGATCGTGGCCCGCCGCGATTCCCGTCAGAACGCCGCCCCAGGAAATTCCGGTGAGGCCGATGCACTTTTCGTCTACGCCCGGCTGTGCACGAAGCAGCGAGTGGCCGCGTAGGATCGCCTCGACCGCGTGGTAGCCCCACTGCTCCATGGGAGCTTCGAGCGATTTTTCATAAACACCCCAGCCGGGAGGGCCACCGAGTGCATGATGATCGCGGCGTCGCGAGCCCGAGTCGGGTGTGTGGCCACAGGTGTCCATCGCAATCGCCGCAAAGCCTCGCTCGTTCCAGAGCCGCACCCAGCGGGAAAACGCCGACCCACCGCCGCCATGCACCAGCACGATCCCTGGCACTTTGCCGCCGCTGGCCTGGGTACTTTGCGCGGGCATTCCTAGCCACGCAAAGACCCGCGTCGGCTTTCCCTGCCAGCTCGGGCCGTCGTAGAAAAGCCCCGTGACGCCCGGCTCGCTAAAGCCCGGCGCTTCGTAGGTTCTGGGTGGTGTGTTGTCTATCTTCCACATAAAGGCTCTTTCGCCAGAGGGTCCACACGCACCTTCCAGAGCCCGCCCGGCAGCTCCCAGTCAATATCCCACGCCTCCTCGCCCTTTCGGCGCGGCACCGACGGCACCACGCGGGCGGGAGTGACAAGCGGAACCCCCTCTATCTCCCCCTCCAAGGAGATCGCCCAGAGTACGACGAAAAGGCAGGGAGCTTCCAATCGGGCAGCGAGAACCCAGTGGCCCCCTCGCCTCTCTTGGATGGGCTCATGGCCCGACAGGCACCGGGGAGAGATCCCAATTCCCCCCTCTTCGAATTGTTCCCAGCCGTCTTGGACATCTTGGACATCCTGAGCTGTCGAGGGCCGATGGTCATAGAAGCGAAGTGCCAGCGCTTCTGCCCCCCGCTGGAGCGTGACGCTCTTCAGCACCTCGCCCTCGCTAAAACAGCCACGATTCTCGGTGTTTGTTTGACAGCTGACAGTGTCTAGGCAGAGCAAGTTCTGCGGTGTCGAGGGAGCAAAGGGGTAGCGTGAGAGCGTCGCCAGCGTTCCATGTGAGCTACGGTGTTGCCGAAAGACAGCCCCGCCGAAGCAAGGAATCGTCAGCGTGTTGGGAGGCGAGGTTTGTGGGAGTAGGTGATTCTGCAAACCAAGGCGTGCGAGCAGGCTCCAAAGTGCGCCCTCGGCCTCACTGAGGCTCTGCCGGAGTGTCTTAAGAACGGGATTGGCGAGGTCTTCCTCCAGCTTCACCAGCCGCCGGAAGAGCATTTCTGTTTGGCGGGGAGGCTGTGTATCGAGGGTAAGGAGCAGACCCAGTAGGTACAGAAGCTCAGGGGTATTACTTAGGTGCGCACCACAGCCCCACTCAAAGAAAATCCACTCATGGACCGCGTCCTCGAAGTCTTGCTCGATGTCTTCTTGTGCCAACAAACGCAGTACGACAAGCGCTTCAAGGTAGCTACGGACAGCGTAGAAGTGACGTGCGGCGCGAACCGGGCGAGCGTGCTGGCAGAGTGCGAGGGCTAGCCTGGTGAGGCGGGCCTGTGTGTCGTCGGGAAAGGCGGGGCGGTGGCGAGCAAGCAGTACCAGAGTGCACCAGAAGCTATAACCGCTCAGTGTCCCTTCGTCCCACTTTACTTGTAGTGCATCAACGTACTGAGCCGTAGGGATCTCAGCAAGCGTGCCTTGTTCGGCAGCGGTAAGAAGTGCTTCCGCTTCAATCAGCGCATCATGTGGGTCAATCAGAATCATAGAGTAAGGCAAAGTTCACCGATACTTCCCAGAAATCCTGTCCCCCCCTTCAATCTGTAGGGCGCGGGTACAATCAAGTCATGCATGTTCTCTGTCTTTCTACCAGCACCAAGCTCCGCGAGGCCCTGACCGAGGCGCTTGGCGAATCGGTTGTTCTGCACTTCAGCGACCCGAAGGCCCCCGACGAAAAAGCACTAGCGGAATCCGAGCTGGTAGTAACGGCGAAGCTGGAGCCTGAGCTTCTGGCGCGGCTGCCGAAACTCAAAGTGGTGCAGATCACGAGCGCGGGTGTGGATGGCAAGCTCTACCCGGAGATGTTTGCAAACGGCGTGCAAGTGGTGACGGGCTCAGATGTGCACGCGAGCGCTTGTGCGGAGCATGTTCTGGCCATGATGCTGGCACTCGCGCGGCAGATTCCCGCAAGCACTCTGGCACAGAAAGAAAAACACTGGGGGGTCTCCCAGCCACTGTTTCAGCTCGAAGGTAAGACCGTCGGGATTGTGGGAGCGGGGCAGATAGGGCAGGGGATCGCGACTCGCTGCAAGGCGTTTGGGATGAACACGATTGGCCTGCGCCGCAACCCGGAGCTTCCCGCCGAGGGCTTCGATGTGGTCTTGCCACACTTGCAGTACCACGAGCTCGTTCTGCGCAGCAATATGATCGTGCTCGCGCTCCCGCTCACGCCGTCCACGCGCTGGTTCTTTGGCGAAGACGAGATTGAGATCGTCCAGAGGGGGACCTATCTGTTCAATATTGGGCGTGGTGGCTTGCTGGATGAAAAGTATGTCTGGAAGGCGCTCAAGAATAAATGGCTGGCGGGCGCGGGGCTGGATGTCTTCGAGGACGAGCCGCTTCCTCCCAATTCGCCATGGTGGGAGCTAGACAATGTGCTCATCACTCCGCACACTGGTGGTCAAACCGATACTGTCGCCGAGCGCCTCGCGGCTTTAGTGGCCGAGCAAGTGCGCCGGATGCAGGCGGGTGAGCCGCTGAAGAATATTGTCAACCCGGAGCTGGGCTACTGAGCTGTTGTCTCGCCCCCGTTGGAGGGGGCGTCTTATTGTCGCTTCGCGACACGAAGGGCGTGCCGCCCATAGGAAGTTATCATGGCCCGAAGTGGTCTTTGTGTCCGAGGCACGAGGACAATAAGACGGCCCGGTTCATCGGGGCGATTCATACACACCGAGGAACTTGCGGGTCATCCAGCGCCCGTTGTTTTCCACTTCGAAGCCAAACTGCTCGTAGAGTCCGTGGGCATCTTTTGTGACTAAGCCCCAGCGGCGGCAGCCCCAGGGCAAGAGATACGTCTCAATCGCCGCCATGAGCTGCTTGCCTAGGCTCTGGCCTTGAAATGCGGGGACGATAAACACATCGCAGATATAGGCAAAAGTGGCGTGGTCCGTGATGAGCCGTGCGAAGCCGACTTGCTGGTGTGTTTCTTCCACATAGACTCCAAAGCAGGTGGAGTTTTCAATGGCACGCCGCTCGATCTCCTCAGGAATTCCCTGTGCCCAGTAGGAGTCCTGGGAGAGATAGTGGTGGATCGTGGGGAAATCTAAAAGTGTTTTATCGGTGCTAATAATGAACATGGCTTTCTCTATGGTACACTGTTGAGCAGTGAGGTGTTTCACAAAAAATCTGGCATCGGCTCTTTTGGCTGCGGCGGCTCTGGCTGCTGTGGCCGTTGCATGATGTCGGATTTGCGAGGAGACCTTTAGAGCGAGAGAAACGACTTATGACCGGCCCACGCAAGTGAGCCGGTCTTTTTTTTTGTTAGGGGAGAGTGTGACGACTCCCTCCGCTAAAGCAGAGAGCTTCTGAAATTATGTCTAGGACACAATCACAAAAAATACAATACTCTAACTTCAGGCTTCTTGCAGAACGCTCGGCGCTTCCGCCCACGTTAACCTGCAAAGGCACCGTCCGTGCCCCAAGTACAACTTTCAAGTTGCACTCACACTACAAGACGCGAAGATTTTACCTAGCAAACGAGACGTCACACTCAAATCTAGTTCCTTGCCAGAACCCCTAGGAATCTTCTGTAAACAAGGTGTGACAAGTAGATACTCCGGCAAAAGTGAGAACCCGGAAAGCAAGAAGAAAAGAAAATAAAAAAGAAAGAAAGTTGAGGGGGCAAGGATTTTACAAGAGTATTTTCCAAGCGGATGCCGATTCTGCTGTCGCCTAAAGGCGACAATCCCCTCGGTCGTTTAAGTATGGATCTGGAAGTGTTGCGGATTCTGGAGCACGATGCCCGCCGGAGCGCGGCGCAAATTGCAGCCATGACGGGTAAGAGCGAGGCTGAGGTTGCGGCGGCGATCTCTGCGGCGGAGGGCACGGGCGTGATTCGCTCCTACCGAACGCGCATTGACTGGGAGAAAGCGGGTGATGGGCGGGTCTACGCCTTTATTGATGTTTCCGCACAGCCAGAGCGCGGCACCGGCTACGATAAAATCGCGGAGCGCATCTACCGTTACCCTGAGGTGCATAGCGTCTATCTTGTCTCCGGTTCGCAGGACCTTCGGGTCGTGGTCGCGGGCAAGACGATGCAGGAAGTGGCCAATTTTGTGGCGGAGAAGCTGGCAACCATTGAAGGTGTGCGCGGCACGGCCACGCACTTTCTGCTCAAGAAGTACAAAGACGACGGCGATATCTTTGGTGAGGTGGCGACCGATGAGCGACTGGCGGTGACCCCATGAAATCGCTCTCACAGATCGTGCAGAACACCCCGGCATCGGGGATCCGTCGCTTCTTTGATTTAGTGGCGGAGCTTGATGATGTGATCTCGCTTGGGGTTGGGGAGCCGGACTATGTCACTCCCTGGCGCATTCGGGAGGCCGCAATCTACTCGCTGGAGAAGGGCCGCACGACCTATACCAGCAATTATGGACTTCTGGAACTTCGAGAGGCGATTGTCGCCAAGCACATCGAGCGCTACAAGACCACCTGGAACCCGCGCACCGAAGTGCTCGTGACCGTGGGAGTCTCCGAGGCGCTGGACACGGCGTTTCGTGCGATCCTCAACCCGGGCGACGAAGTGCTGATCCCTGAGCCGTGCTACGTCAGCTACGCCCCTTGTGTGATGTTCGCGGGCGGTGTTCCCGTGCCGGTTCCCACACGGGCAAGCGACGGCTTCGTCACGCATCCCGAGGCAATCACGGAGCGCATCACGGAGAAGACCAAGGCTATTTTGCTCTCGTACCCCACCAACCCAACGGGGGCTGTCATGAGCCGTGAGGGCCTGCAACGCGTCGTGGATATAGCCGTCGCCAACGATCTCTACATCCTCAGTGATGAGATCTACGATCGGCTCTGCTACGACTCGGAGCATGTCTCGATCCCGGCACTCCCAGGGGCAAAAGAGCGGACGATTCTGCTCAATGGGTTCTCCAAAGCCTACGCCATGACCGGCTGGCGGATCGGTTATGCCTGTGCGCCCGCGCCCATTATTGAGATGATGATGAAGATTCATCAGTACACCATGCTCTGCGCTCCGATTACTGCACAGATCGCCGCGATTGAGGCGCTCAAAAACGCCGAACAAGACACTGCCGAGATGGTGGCGGACTATGATAGGCGGCGGCGCTTGTTTGTCAAGGGCCTGAATGATCTAGGCCTGGAGTGCCGCATGCCCGGCGGCGCGTTCTATGCCTTCCCGAGTATCGCAAAAACGGGCCTCACCTCCGAGGAGTTCGCCGAGCGCCTGCTACGCGAAGAGCGTGTCTTGGTCGTCCCCGGCGATGTCTTTGGCGACGGTGGCATTGGCCATGTCCGCTGCTGTTACGCCACTGCCACCAGCAAGCTCACCGAGGCCTTAGAGCGGATGGGGCGGTTTTTAGAGCGGTTGGGTACAATCGGCGCATGACCGCTCTTCCCCGTAGCACACCCGAAGCGCTGGGTGTTTCGTCGTCTGGTATCGCCGCGTTTTTGGCACACTGTGAAAGCACCGGGCTGGAGCTGCACAGCATGATGCTCCTGCGCCACGGCCGTGTGATTGCCGAGAGCTGGTGGCATCCGTACGCACCCGAGAAGCCGCACATGCTCTTTTCCCTCTCCAAGAGCTTTACAGCCACGGCAGTCGGGCTGGCGGTGGGCGAGGGACGGCTGCGCCTCGACGATAAAGTGAGCTCATTCTTCCCAGAAAGCACGCCCGAACCTCTCTCCGAGAACTTAGCCGCGATGCGGGTGCAGGATCTGCTGACCATGTCCACGGGCCATGCTGTCGAGCCGATGAGCGGGCTGCGTGCGGAGACCAACAACTGGGTGGAGTCTTTTCTTGCTGCCGCCGTCCCCCATACACCGGGGACGCACTTTCTCTACAACAGCCTGGCGACGTACATGCTCTCCGCTATTTTGCATAAGCTCACCGGTGAGCGGCTCCTCAGCTACCTGACGCCGCGTCTGTTTGTGCCGCTGGGAATTGAGAGCCCGACCTGGGAGCAGTGCCCGCTGGGAGTGGACGTCGGGGGCTGGGGGCTGAGTGTCCGGACCGAAGATATCGCCAAGTTCGGCCAGCTCTACCTGAGCGATGGCCTCTGGAATGGAGTGCGGCTCTTGCCTGAGGGCTGGGTTCGCAATGCCACCCAGAAGCACATCTCCAATGGCGATGACCCTGCCAGCGACTGGGCACAGGGCTACGGCTTCCAGTTCTGGCGCTGCCAGCACGGCGCGTACCGTGGTGACGGCGCGTTCGGCCAGTACTGCGTCGTCTTCCCGGAGCAAGACGCCGTTCTCGCGATCACATCGGGGGTAAAGAACATGCAGGAGGTTCTTAACCAGGTCTGGAAGTACATTCTACCCGCGTTCGGAGCACGGCATGAGCTACGGCAGCCCGTTGGAGCCGGGCGCACTTTCTCCAGCGCCTACGCCTTCCCCACCAATGAACAGGGCCTAAAGAGCCTGCGTATCGAGAGCACGGAGTCGCAGCTCACGCTCACGCTCGATGAGCACACGCTTATCGGCGGCTTTGGCACGTGGCTCCACGGCGAGACAAGCTTCCGCCAGTGGCATGGCAAGCCCCACGAAACCTCAGGAGCCGCCGCCTGGAGCGAAGATGGCACCACCCTCACCCTGCGCCTGTGCTCGGTCGAGACTCCCTTTATCGCGGAGGCCCTCTGTACGTTTGAAGGCGAGAGCGTCACTTTCCAGTACTCGCTCAACGCCAGCTTCGGCCCCACGGAGTTCGCGCCACTGGTGGGAGCCAGAGCCTAAGTCGCTTCAAAGGCTACTTTCCGCGAATCAGCCCCACCACAATCAGAATAATCCCCGCTCCGATTGCCCAGCCTGCGTAGCGGTAGAGCATGCTCCCCAGCATAAGTGCCAGGTTCACCGCGACCCCCCCCACTAAAAACATCACGCCCCACTGAACCAACTTGTTGCTTTGTAGGCTCTGTAGCTGCTGTCGTTGCATAATATCAATCCTCCTCTCAATAGAACCACCATACCCTATCTAGGTTACAGTGGGAAACATCACTATTCGAACAGAGTATTCACAGTCACTGTCCAGCCAGGAACGGCGGGCTCGGCATCAGCGACGCTTTCACGGGCAAAGAGAGCCGTCGGTGTGTGGGCATCGGGAGCGATAAACTTTCGGATGATTGCCTCACCCAGCAGATCCACATCCCAGACCACTTGCGTTCCCGCAGCGAAGTAATCCGCACGCTTGGCCTCCATCTGCTCCTCCATCGCAGATCCGTAGTCTCCCTCACTACGCACCTCCGCTGCAAAAACGGGCGGCTCGGGGAAGAATCCCATTCCTGCACGTGGCCCCGTGTAGTAGGCCGCGTCTGGGCTGAAGGACTTTCGGTGCGGCAAGCTTGCCAGAAAACCCGCATTATCTCCCACGACAATCCCCGGTAGCCCAGTAGCCCGCAGATGGAGCTTTAGTGTCAGTGCTAGCTCAAGAGCCGCTTGGCTTGGCATATCCCCTGTTGGCATCAGACAGACAATCCTCCCATTGATCAGCTCTGCCTTTTCTTGAACCTGTGCCAGGTCTGCTAGGGTTGCCTCGCGCTCCAGAATGGTTGCCATGCTCTTGTGCTCCTGCCTCTCATAGTACCGCAGCCAGAAGTGCTTGCTGCACGTGGAGGCGATTTTCAGCCTGGTCAAAGATGCCCGACTGCGGACTGTCCACGGCGTCCTCGGTGATCTCCTCGCCGTAGTGGGCGGGCAGGCAGTGCAGAATTAAAGCGTCCTCTTTGGCTTCCCTGAGCGTCTTTGCACCGATCTGGAAGCCCGCAAAATCGGCGAGGCGCTTGGCTTTCTCATCCTCCTGGCCCATCGAGGTCCAGACATCGGTGTAGAGGATATCGGCATCGTTAGAGGCAGCGATGGGGTCGTGGCTGATCTCAAACGTGGTGCCATGCCAAGCGGCCAGCTCCTGAGCCTGCGTAATCAGAGGTGCAGGCGGCTCGTAGCCGGGCGGGCAGGCCAGCGTGAAGTGTGTCCCGAGGCGCGGCGCAAGCAGCATTAAGCTAATTGCAGTGTTACAGCCATCGCCGATATAGACTAGTTTCTGGCCTCGAGTCTCAGAACGGTACTCTAGGATTGTGTAAAAATCCGCCAGTGCCTGGCAGGGATGCTCAAGATCTGTCAGGGCATTGATTACGGGAACACTGGCGTAGTGGGCTAGCTCGACAATATTGCGATGGTCAAAGGTCCGAATAATAATCGCGTCCACCATGTGTGAGAGCACCCGTGCGGCATCTTTGACGGACTCTCGGTGCCCCAGGCCCACCTCTTCTTTTGCAAAATACAGCGCCTGGCCCCCGAGCCGACTCATTCCCACCGAGAACGAGAGCTTGGTGCGCAGGCTGGGTTTCTCAAAGAGAAGCGCGGCGCACTTGCCCAATGCTATGTTCTGCACCTTCCCGAGCTTGATCTCTCGTGTTAAGTCAAAGAGCTGCTCGATCTCCTCCGTGCTCAGGTCGTTGACGGAGAGAAAGTGTCGGCCTTTGAGAAAGCTCGCGCGGGGCGTGAGCCGAGCAGGCATCACAAGCGGAGCGGGATTGAACTCCTCCGTGAGTGCGCCCGCCAGCCCCGACGAGAGCGCTTGGGCAACTCCTTCATAGCTCAGCCCGACACTCTCAACACTCGCGGGTGCCTCGTGGAGCAGCGCTAGCAGAAGATGCTCGGTGCCCACATAGTCATGCCCCGTGGACTCGGTCTCGCGCCGCGCCTGCTCCACAACCTGCTTGGCACTTACGGAGAGCGTGGCGGACTCGGTGCGCGCCGCCCCATTTTCGGGCTTGAGCAGCCCCGAGATGCGCAGGCGCAGCTCCTCGGGCGCGTAGCCGATGCGTGCCAGTAGCTGCAAAGCGCTGGTCTCCTCGCCGTGCAAAAGCCCCAGTAACAAGTGCTCCCGCTCCACATAAGAATCGCCCCGTCGCATGGCCTCGACCTGTGCCCAGAGCATCGCTTTTCGTCCGTTGCGTGTAAATTGAATCGCCATATTTATCTTTCCGCCGATTGAAATCGGCGTCTAGGGGCCTTCGGCCACAAAATCGCTCCGCGATTGGAACCAAGAAGGGGTCAGAGAGCTGCTCTCGCAATCGCTTGTGTCAGAAGGTTCACCCCTTCGTCGGCTAATTCCTTGGTGAGTATCAGCGGGGGGATGATTCGAAGAGTTGTGTCTCCAGTGGCGTTGATAATCAGGCCCAGTGCTAGTGCCTCTGCGACAACTTTTTTGGCAATCGGTTTGTCTAGCTCCAGCCCGATCATCAGCCCCATGCCACGCGTGGATCCGAGCGGCTTGAGGCGCTCTTTGAGATACGCTCCCACAGTTGCAGCGTTTTGTGTCAGGCGCTCATCAGCGAGAATATCCAGCACGGCGTTGGCTGCGGCGGTGCAGAGAGGGTTACCCGCAAACGTGGAGCCATGGTCGCCAGGCTTGAGCGTTTCTGCGGCAGCTCCTCGGGCGAGGCAGGCACCAATCGGGACGCCGCCGCCGAGGCCCTTGGCAAGCGTCATCACATCGGGAACGACACCGTACTGTTGGTAGGCCCACATCTTGCCCGTACGTCCCACTCCGGTTTGGACTTCGTCTAAGATCAGCAGTGCCTTGTGTTTATCACAGAGCTTCCGTGCTTTGGTTAAGTACTCCTGTGTCGCTGGGTGCACCCCGCTCTCGCCCTGGATAGGTTCGAGTAGCAGAGCACAAGTATCATCGGTAACTATTGCCTCCAGCGCAGTAAAATCGTTAAACGGGACGTAGTCAAAGCCGGGCGGGAGGGGGGCAAACGGCTCGTGGTACTTGGGTTGGCCCGTCGCCGTCACTGCGGCGAGCGTTCGCCCGTGAAACGAGTTGGTCGCCGTGACAATGCGCACCTTGCTCTCGGAGATGGCCCGTCCGTACTTTCGCGAGATCTTGATCGCCGCCTCGATGGCCTCCGCACCAGAATTACAGAAGAACACCCGCTCGAAGTCTGAGAGCTCCATCAGCCTCCGCGCCAGTCGCGCCTGCGGCTGCGTGAGATAGAGATTGCTTGCGTGTATCAGGGTCGCCGCTTGATCGGCAATGGCCTTCGCTAAGTACGGATGCGCGTGGCCCACCGAGCAGACCGCAATCCCCGAGAGGAAGTCTAAATAACGCTTGCCCTCGCTATCAAAGAGCCAGCAGCCCTCACCGCGCACGATCTCAGCGGGCTGGCGTGCGTAGGTCGTCATCACATGGGACTGGTCCCAGAGCTTCGTATCTGAGGCCGTGGCTCCCTGTCCAACCCCTTGGCCCCCGCTCGCGGGGGAAATATCATTTGTCGTTATTGTCATTTCGTGTTTTCCATAGCCGTTGCGAGAGCCGTTTGCCCATCGCTTGTTAGTTTTGCAATTACATTTGACCGGCTCTCGGCTGGGATATTTTGGGAGAGCTTGAACTTGCCTTCGAGCCGCGAGATCACAATCTCCACGCCCACAATCCCTTTGAGCTTGGGCGCGAAAAATGCCTCATCGTACGGGATCGGCTCGGGCTCGAAGTGCGCCTCAAGGGTCAGTAGAATCTTTGCGAGTGCCTCAGGCTCCATGATGAGCTTGGGCTTCCCATAAACATGCACCGCTGTGTAGTTCCAGGTCGGGACGGCAGGTGCGTGCGTGTACCAGCGCGGCGAAATATAGCCGTGCGGCCCGGTGAAGATCGCCAACACGCTCTCCGTGCTAGCCAAGTGCTCGCACTGCGGGTTGGCTTTGGCTAAATGCCCGATCAGCGTGTTGGTCTCGGGCTGGTAGAGCAACGGCAGGTGCGTCGCAAAGGGCTCACCATTGATAACTGTCACCAGGCTTCCAAAGCTATTAGCGAGCATAAATGCTGCGAGCGTCTCAGGATCGTCTACGCGAAAGTGCGGTGGGATGTACATTTAGGCCAGCCTCTTCTCAAAATCACCCGTGGCGACGGCGGTGCCGTCGCGGCAGACGCTTCTCTCGCCGAGAAGCTGGAAGCCGAGGCCGGTGTAGAGCAGAACATTGTCGGTTTTCTGGAGCCGCACGGAGCAGGTGAGCCGAGCCAGCCCCTGTGCGCGTGCCAGTGCCTCTAAGTGCCCAACGAGCTTTTTGGCTAGTCCTTGCCGCCGGTAGTCGGGGTGGACGGAGAGGCGGTAAAAATAGAGTGCATCACCCTCAATCTGGTAGCGGACGCAGGCGAGGAGCAACCTCTCCCCTAGCCCCTCTCCCGGGCGTTCGTACCTCACTGGGAAAGGGGAATCCGATTCTGGCCCCCCCTTCCCCAGCGAAGAATGAGCGCCCGGGGGAGGGGGCTGGGGGGAGAGGTTGGCTACCACCAGCGCCTCCATTCCTCCTACAAACTGCGCAGCGATGGCCTCTTGCGTTTCTTTCAGCGCCGTAGATGTCCCCAGCTTGCGGCCGTACTCGGCGAACGCAGCCTGCGTGAGGGCGTGGATTAGAGCCGGGTCTTTGGTTTTCTCGATACGTATTCTTAAATCCATTTTTCCATCACCCCCACGGGGATCACAAACCCATTGCGCACCATCACATCCTCGCCGTTTAACCCATAGCCGACACTCTCGTACAGCGCGACATTTCGGCTGACTTTGGGCCGCACATGGCACCAGAGGCGCGATTTCTCGTGGGTTTGCGCCACTATCTCCAGCCGCGCCAAGAGCGCTTTGGCGACTCCCTGCCGCCGCGCCGACGGCAAGACGGCGAGGCGAAAAAAGTGCAGACCGCGTCGGTCGAGCTCGTAGCGGACGCAGCCCAGTGCCTTGCCGTCGCACTCCGCCAGAAGCGCGTGGTGGCTACTCGCGGCCAGCTCTTTCACTACCTCCGCCTCGGTCTCAAAGAGCGCGGAGGGGGGCGGGACATCGGCGGCGTACTCCAAAAAGGCCGAGCGCGTGATGGCATAGACCCGCGCCGCTTCATCCAGCCGGGCGTCGCGAATCGTCAACTCAGCGCACCATGGTTCCGATGCCCGTGTCCGTAAATAGCTCAATCAGCAGAGCATGAGCACGGCGACCATCAATGATATGGGCGCGCGGCACCCC
>JANNDD010000970.1:0-1830 GCA_031387365.1 Armatimonas sp.
CTCAGAGTCTTCGTCCAAGAGCTCCCGGAGCTGCTGCTTCTGGGCCTCGGAGAGCTTCTCTTGCTGCAAAAGATGCGCCATCAGACTGTAGACCGAGCCCTCGTAGACACGGGCAAGCAGCTCGCGCAGCGGGGTCGGCCCAAGCTCATCGGGGGCACGAAGCGCCCGGAAGACAAATGTGCGCTCTTCCACCTCATGCGCCACCAGCCCCTTGGCCTCCAACTGTCGCAGAAGTGTCTGAATCGTGCTGTGTGCCACCGCCCCGCTCGGTGCCAGTGCCTCGGTCAGGGCACGCGCCGCCATTGGCCCCTGCGTGTGCAGCGTTTGCAGAATCGTGTACTGTAGCTTTCCCAGTCGCATCTCTCGTTCCAATCATTTACTCAGTAAATCTATTTAGTAGAATACCAACAAGCTTCGCCTTTGTCAAGACTTGCACGCCCCACCGTGGCATGATAAAATTCTGCCCACTATCACTTGGGGCTATGGCTCAGCTGGGAGAGCGCTACATTCGCATTGTAGAGGTCAGGGGTTCGAATCCCCTTAGCTCCACTTAAACGTATCAAAGGTGCGCCGGGAGGGTTCCCGACGCGCCTTTTTTGCGCTATACTAAATACTGGCGCACACTGCCGCGTCTTTTAACCAGTACCGAAAGGACTACCATGCCCCACTTGCACCGACGCTTATTTATTTTCTCTGCTCTCACTCTCGGAGCCACGCTCTTAGCCGCCCCGACCACAGCGCACCGCGCCAAGAAGAAGCTCCTCGTGGTCACGGTCACCAAGGGCTTCCGCCACGGCGACTCGATTCCCGTCGCTGAGAAGATACTCGCGGAGCTCGGTGCTAAGAGCGGAAAGTTCGATGTGGACTATGTCCGCACGGATGCCGAGATGGCTCAGAAGATGAGCGTCGCGGGCCTGAAGAACTACGATGGTGTCTTCTTCGCCTCGACAACGGGCGATCTCCCCCTGCCCGACAAAGAGGGTTTTCTGGCTTGGATTAAGAGCGGTAAAGGCTTCTGCGGAGCCCACGCCGCCGCCGACACGTTTCATGGCTTCCCTGCGTATATAGAGATGATCGGTGCGGAGTTTGAGACCCACGGCGCGCAAGTGGAGGTGGAGGGGCTTCTTGAAGATGACAGTCACCCTGCAACCAAGGTCTTTAATAGACAATCATTTAAAGCCTTCGATGAGATCTATATTTTCAAGAGCTACAACTGGGCCAAGACCCACGCCTTGATCGGGATGGACAAGCACCCTAACACCAAAGTGCCCGGCTACTATGCCCTTTCGTGGTGTAAAGACTATGGCAAGGGCCGTGTCTTTCATACGTCGCTGGGTCATCGCGTGGATATCTGGCAGAAGCCCTGGTACCAGGAGCACGTGCTCGGCGGCATCCTCTGGTCGCTTAAAGAAGCCAAAGGCAGCGCGAAACTCCCGAAACTAGGCGAGACTCCGGCTATCTTAAAGACAAAATGAGCGAGAACCTGACGCGACGTGAGCTACTCGGGCTGGGCACCTTTGTGCGCCAGACCGAGCCGCCCACACGCGTCACGGTTGCGGTGATCGGGGCGGGCGGGCGCGGCAGAGAGCTTCTGGCCACACTTAGCACGGTTCCTAGTGCCGCTGTGAAGTACGTCTGCGACAATTATGAGTCCGTGGGATTCCAGAAACGCGCCATGGAGAACGCACCCAAGGCCATGTTCGTCACCGACTACAAGAAAGTGCTCGACGATCCCGCAGTACAGGGTGTCTTTGTCGCAACACCAACACACCTCCACAAGCAGATTGTCCTGGATGCACTCGCAGCGGGAAAGCATGTCTACTGCGAAGC
>JANNDD010000059.1:0-1537 GCA_031387365.1 Armatimonas sp.
CTCAGAGAGAGCGAGCGCCGTCAACCCACTGGTGTCATCGGCGATAGCGCCATCCAGATTATTGTTCTGGTAGCGTACGAAGCCGCGCATCAGCCAGCCTATCGCGTCTTTGGGATCGAGGGCAATGGCCTGCGTGTAGAGCTTCTCCGAGGCGGCCCAGTCTTTCGCATTCGACAGCGCCTCGGCGCGCTTCATCAGCTCAGCCCGGTCAATGCTCTGTGCATGAACAGGCACACTAACCGTGCCAATGAGCGCGGCGGTAATTGGTAAAACAAAAGTCATTCGGTTCATGGTCTTCTCATTTTTTCAGTAACAGAGTGAGGTTCGCCTGGATCACTCCAAGCATTGTCTTGGCGCGTTCAGAGTCCGGCTTGAGCTTCAGTGCGAGCTCGGCGTCTGCTTGGGCGGCGCTGAGCGTGTCGCGCGTGAGTGAGAGGCGCAGGAGATTGGCACGGTTGAGCAGCGCCGTCGCACGAGCGTTGGAGTCCGTAGGGAAGGCATGGTAGAGACTAATCGCCGTCGAGTAATCTGCCAGTGCTTTGTCGTCCTGCCGCAGGCTCTCATACGCGATTGCCCGGTTGGTCCAGCTCCCGACCATACTTGGCTTCTTCTCCACAACCCGCGTGTAGGCCACGATGCCATCGGCGTAGCGCTTCTCGTCTACAGCTTTCTTGCCCGCAGCAAAATCCGCGCTCGTGTCGGCTTTCCAGTCTATGGGCGTGCGACCCACGGCGTTTCTTACAGCGTCTTCCTTGGTATAGGCGCGTGTGATGCTTGCATCGCGCTTCTGCGCCTCGCCAAGAAAAAACTGCGCCTCGGTGTAGTTGCCCAGCTTGTACCAGGCATCTGCACGCACGCTCCAGGCACGCGCAAAGCCATCCTCTAATTGGCAAGCCGCCAGCGCCTCGATCATCGCCCGCAGCGGATCGCCCAATGTGTTATAGGCAATGGCACGATTGACCAGAGCAATAGCTTGATTGTGTACAGGTTCGCCCGCAAGTAAATACAGTGTCTCCGCGCGGGAGTTGTCGGCAATCGTCCCAGAGAGATCTTTTTTCATCTGACGAACATAGGCACGATTGGCAAAGAAGCTCGCCGTTTTGGGTTCCAGCGCAATAAGCTGCGTGTAGAGCTTCTCGGCTTCGTCCCAGTTCTTCGTATTACGCGCTGCGTTGGCTTGCGTGATGAGTGCGTTTTTATCCTGAGAAGCGAGAGGCTTACCGAAATTCAGCCCAAAGGCCAGCCCCAGCCCAGCATCTTTATTTTTCTCTTGCTCGGTATTTTGGGCAAGTGCTGGTGCACTCAGAGCAAGGGCCGCTGCGACGACGAAGGCGAACGAAACTCGGTTCATGGCATTTCTCCTACTTTGTATCTTACAGCAGTAGCGTTACAGTGGCGTAACAGGACTTTCCTCCCATTGCTCAATGGAGCGGGGTACGCTACAATCCGGCAATGGAACATCTAGTCAGCGAAGGCGGAATGGTGATTTATAACCCGGTCGCCGGGCGGGGCCTGGGTGCCAAGCGCAAAGACGAGG
>JANNDD010000085.1:0-3481 GCA_031387365.1 Armatimonas sp.
GCCACTGCTCCTACGCTTACCGGGTGCCATCGCGCCAGGTACCGTGATTAAAGCCCCCTCGTCGCACCTGGATCTGTTTTCCACCATTCTGGATTACTGTGGCAAGAGCGGGAATGCGTCGGAGGGCAGTAGCCTGCGCCCGCTCATCGAGGGCCGCTGGAAGCTACTCTACGGACGCGCTGCCAATGCCCCCTCGCTCGATGCGCTCTACGATCTGCAGACGGATCCCCATGAAGTGAACAACCTCATCGGCAACAATCCTAAGCTTGAATCCGTTCGCAATCGTCCGCTTCTCGCCGAGAGCCCGCCGTCAAAGAAGGCTCAGCGCTAGGGTTAATATGAAAGCAACGCTCCTCCTCCTCGCCAGCTTGTCCCTACTACTCTCGGGCGGGCGGGAAATTGCGACTCTCACCAAGCCCAGTAAGACCTTTGTTTTTACCGTGGAGCAGGCAAGCACGACGAAGCCTTACTCGTGGACACACCAGGTGGCCGAGGCGGGGGACTATCAGCTCGGCATGGCCTGGGTGGAGGTGCTCTCAGGCGAAGAAGTCGAGGTGATAATCTGGATGGATGGGAAACAGGTTCGATCGGTGAAAGCGCGGCCCGGCCTCGCCCCACAGCGGCTTGAGACAAGGCTTGAAGGGCTCGCGGCGGGCGACAAGATCATGCTCACCGCCACTCCAAAGAAAGCGAGCTACCGGCTCGGCTATCAGATCGCCTTCACGACGCCAACATTCCCGGAAGCCAAAGTTTTTCACGTGAGAGACTTCGGCGCGGTGGGAGATGGGGTAACCGATGATTTTGCGGCGATCCACAAGGCAGTCGTTGCTGCGCGGGAGGCCGGTTGCGCGATTCTGCGCTTCGATGGCGCGAAGACCTACCGGGCCATCGGCCTGAGTGACTTCACGGAGGAGGCGCTTTTCGATCTCAAGGGAGCAAAAAATCTCAAGATTGAGGGCGGAGGTGCGCTGGTCGTGCTGCACCCACCGGACAGCTTCGCGCGGCTAGACGAGGCGGAGAATATCCAGATCGACGGTTTCCGGATTGACTACGACCCTAAACCCTACTATCAGGGGATGATCCGTAAGATAGACGTTGACGCGATGACAATCGATATTGAGGTGCCGCAGCGCTATCCGGTTCCTGAAGTCGGGAAAAACGAGTTTCGTGCGCCGTTTTTCGGACGGTCTTTTATCCCGGATGCACCCGGAGCGCGAACCGGCCACGGCGACAATCTCTATATCGAAAACGTCACCCGGCTGGAGAGCGAGCGCCGGGTGCGGCTACATATCCGCGACAACGCCCAAAATAGCGACACCCCGAGCGCAAGCATGAAGCCAAGGGTTCGCTACGCCGCCGAGAAAGGCGCGACCGAGCTTGTGGTGCCCCATGTGAAGTACGCGCATCGCGGTAGGGTGAACCTTATCACCCGCAGCGCTCGGGTGACCTTTAGCAACCTTCAGTACCAGAGCTCGCCCCATTTCTGGCTACCCATCACCCACAACACGGGGCCGATTACCCTGCGCAATGTGGATCTCAAGATGCCGCACCCCGAGACGGAGCTCTTTGTCTCCTGGCGCGACGGGCTGCATATCAAGAACGGACGCTGGGGAGTGCTGATCGAGGAGAGCGACTGGGACGGAGCGGCCACCTACGATGATAGCTTTGCGATCTACTCCCGGGCGCAGAAGCTGATCGGGGTCTCCGGCACCACGATCACCCTTACCCCGACTTTTGAGAGCAAGGAGCCCTTCCTCTGGCGAAAGGGCGACTGGGCCAGCGTCTGGTCAGCGGGACAGCGCCAGCTTCGCGGGATGGCGCGCGTGCTCGAGGTAGATGCCACAAGCGCCGACCAGACATTCCGTGTCAGCCTGGAGTCGTTGCCCACGAAAGCCGCTCCGGGCGATATCGTGCTACATGAGGAAAGCCTGAACCGTGGCTCGGTGATCCGCCGCTGTAGCACCTCCGACACCGGCACGGATAGCTCCAGCACGCGCTTTCGCTGCGTGGATGTAAAATTTGAGAACAACCGGTTCGAGGATTTTCATTTTTGGTTCCATGCGGGCCCAAACGGCCCCCGCCCCAGAGAGATCGTGCTAGAGAACAACTGGGTGAGCGATCTGCGATCGGGCCAGATTGTCTTCCAGCAGGGGCTGGACTGCTTGGTGCGGGGAAACCAGCTGGTCGGTGTCACTTTAGGATTTACAGATGGTTCTACAGGCATGCGAGCGGAGAACAATCGCTTGACAGAAAAGAAAAAGACATGAAATATCTTCGTCGTACTCTCTGTGGTGCTCTGCTGGCTTCACAGGCCGTGTTGCCCGCAATCGCGCAACAAAAGCCTACTGTCAAGCCTAATGTGCTCTTTATTGTCGCGGATGATTTCCGTGACGAGGGCGGGGTCTTCACGCACGCGAAAGTCAAGCTGCCCAATCTTGCGCGGCTTGCGGCTCATGGCGTGCGCTTTGAGCGTGCCTATGCCCAGTACCCCGTGTGCAATCCCAGCCGAAGCTCACTACTCACAGGGCTCCGCCCGGAGCAGACAAAAATCGTCAATAATACAACGCGCCTACGCTCTCAGCTTCCTGATGTGCTGACAATGCCGCAGTACTTTAAAGACAGTGGCTGGCATGCCGAAGCCTTCGGGAAGATCTACCACATGAGCGGAGCCAGCGAGGCGGAGAAGGCCCTCTGGATGGATCTGCCACAGTCCTGGCACGCCGCGACCGCGTTCTCTCCGACCAAGCTTGGGCAAAAAAACGAGGGTCGAAATCTCACTAACGGCGCACTGCCTTGGTGCCGCTGGGGAATGGCCGAGGGTGGCGACGACGACCAGCCCGATGGTCAGACTGCCGCCGCTGTGGTGAAGCTGATCGAGCAGCAAGGGGCAAATCCGTGGTTTATCGGCTGTGGCTTTCTCAAGCCCCACGACCCGTTTATCGCGCCTAAAAAGTACTTCGATCTCTATCCTCCCGAGTCGCTGACGCTCTGGAAAGATCCGGCAGACATGACAGCCGCCCCGCCCTTAGCGCTCGCGGGAGGCTATCAGGAGGCGTTTGACAAGTTCACCGACAAGGAGCGCCTGGAGTTTCTCCGTGCCTACTGCGCCACCGCGAGCTACATGGACGCCCAGCTTGGACGGGTGCTGGATGCGCTGGACAAGAACAAGCTCTGGGACAAGACTGTGGTGGTCTTTATCGGGGACCACGGCTACCACACGGGTGAGCGTCAGTGGTGGAACAAGAACACACTTTTTGAGCGAAGCTGCCGCGCCCCGCTGCTCATCGCCGCACCGGGGCTGGCGCAGGGAAAGACAAGCCGCTCGCTGGTGGAGTTTGTTGATCTTTTCCCCACACTCGCGGAGTCGTGCGGGCTCAAGGTGCCTACGGGCCTCGCCGGGCAGAGCCTGCGCCCGGTGCTGAGCGACCCGAAGCGCAGGCTCAAAGACGCCGCCTTTACGCTGGTAACGCGCGGCCAGAAT
>JANNDD010000094.1:0-5881 GCA_031387365.1 Armatimonas sp.
ACCAGTGCGCCGAAAACATGAAAGCGTGGCGCACCAACCAGCCGTTCTTCGATGATTTCCGGGTGATGCTGGATAAGATGCACAAAGAGATCGACGCCGTCGTGGTCTCGACGCCCGATCACACGCACTTCGCCGCCACGCAGATGGCGATGGAGCGTGGCATTCATGTCTACACCCAGAAGCCGCTCGCCCATAATATCTGGCAGTGCCGCACGCTGGCAAAGTCGAAGGAGCGCTATAAAGTTGTTACGCAGATGGGCAACCAAGGCCATGCCGACGAGGGCATTCGCAACTCGGTGGAGGCCGTGCGCACCGGGGTAATCGGGGATGTTGCCCAGGTGATCTGCTGCAATGGTGGCCCGGAGCTGGGGGGAGCCCACTTTGGCAATCCTGCGACGATGCCACCGCCCGCCTCGGCCCTCCCCGACGGGCTGGCCTGGGATCTCTGGCTAGGGCCAACGGCAAAGCGGGATTTCTACCGGGACTACCTGCCCCAGAAGTGGCGCGCTTTCTACGACTTTGGCAGTGGCATGCTCGGAGACTTCGGCTGCCATACTTTTGATACACCTGTCTGGGCGCTGGATCTCGACCCGCCCACGGTGGTGGAGTGCCTACAGCGCACAAAGTCGCTGGAGGGCGTGATTCCTAGCGCCAGCCACCTCCGCTTCCACTTTCCCGCCAAAGGGGCACGCGGCCCCGTCGTGCTCGACTGGTTCGACGGCGCACCGGACTGGAAAAGGGCGGGGCAGCTCGAGACGTTTGGCGCGGAACAAGACGCGCTCGTCGGGCGTGCCTGCTGGCTGCTCGGCACGAAAGGCTTGCTCGGTTGCGGCACGCACGCCGGGCAGCCGATTATCTTCCCGGAAGCGGTCCGGCAAGAGTGGAAAACGAACCCACCACCCAAGACAATCCCCCGCGTGGCGGGCGGGCCGTTCCGCGAGTGGATGCGGGCCATCAAGGGCGAGGGGCCGGAACCCGGCTCCAACTTCAAGGTCTCGGCCAACCTCACCGAGATCATCCTGCTCGGCGTGCTCGCCCAGCGATTCAACACCCGTATCGAGTGGGATACCAAGTCGGGACGCATCACCAACCACCCCGAGCTCAATGCCTTTGTGAAAGAACCCGTCCGCGAAGGCTGGCGCTTCGGCGAGAATCTTTGAAATGATGAAACAAAAACTTCCACGCCTCTTTGCTTTCTTTACTTGCTTTGCTGTCACGCTGACGACGAGCCTTACTGCCTCAGCGCAGACCAAGCCTGTGCGGGTATTTATCCTTGCTGGGCAGTCTAACATGGAGGGCCAGGGCTTTATCGCCGCCGACCCCAAGCGCAACGAGGGCAAGGGCTCGCTGGAGTTTCTGGTAAAGGACCCGGCCACGGCCAAGCACTTTGCGCCGCTACAAGATCAAAATGCCGCCGGGCAGTGGCGCAAGCGCGACGATGTCTGGATCTCGTATCTGGAGCGCAAGGGGCCGCTCACCGTGGGCTACGGCGCAACTCCCGATAAGATCGGCCCCGAGCTGGGTTTCGGCTGGGTGATCGGCGAGGCTACCGACGAGCCAGTGCTGCTGATCAAGTGCGCCTGGGGCGGCAAGAGCCTCGCTATAGACTTCCGTCCCCCGAGCGCGGGTAAGCTCCCGTACTCGCTGGGAGAGAAAGGCGATGCGGAGCTTGCGAAGAACCCGGAGAATCTCGGCAAGTACTACCGCGAGACACTCACGCTCACCAAGGCCGCTCTTGCCCAGATTAAAGAGCTTGTGCCGGGCAGTGATGGTCGCTACGTTTTGGCGGGCTTTGGGTGGCACCAGGGCTGGAACGACCGCATCAGCGATAAGTTCAACGGCGAGTACGAGAGCAACATGGTGTCTTTTATCAAGGACATTCGCAAAGACCTAGGAGCCCCTCAGCTCCCGTTTGTGATCGCCGAGACCGGCATGACCGGCCCCACGGAGACCCATCCCCGCGCCCTCTCGCTCATGAAAGCCCAGGCCGCCGCCGCCGAGCGCCCTGAGTTCAAGGGCAATGTGGCCTTTGTGGGCACGAAAGCCTTCTGGCGCACCAAGGAAGAGTCGCCCACGGGCCAGGGCTACCACTGGAACACCAACGCGGAGACCTACTACCTCATCGGAGAGGCCATGGGCGAGGCGATGAAAAAGCTACTGACGATCAAGTGATGTACGAGGTTGTTGCAGGAATGATTGATCCGCCCACAGGAAATCCGCCCACACGAACGTGGGCGTCTGTGAGCCTTCGGCTGGGATGTCGCTCCGCGACTCCGAACTCCCAAGTCGCGGGGCGACATCATGATTGGCCGTCTCCTCAAACGCCTCGATGCGATGGGCTAGGCGGGCGAGTTCCGTGGTGGTAAGCACTGCATGCTGGAAGGCGGTGTGCGGGTGCCCTTTATCGTGCGCTGGCCCGGCCACGTGCCCACGAAGTGTGTGGACGACAAGGACAGATGAATGACACAAATCGCCCCGCCGCCCACTGAAAGTGGGCGTCTGCAATGGCGGGCGCGAAGCGCCGTTAAAATGCCCCTCCGGGGCCGCCGCAAAGCCCGTGCCGGGCTACAGAGTACCCAAATTCTCCCTTCGCTGAGCCGTACCCAGAGGGTGCCCAGGCTAGGGGGAGGTCAGCCCGGCACGGGCTTTCCAGCCGAAGGCTACTTAGACGCTCACTTTCAGTGGGCGGCACAGGTTTTCCTCACCTTGGTCCTGCTCTGCGTTTTCGGTAGCCCGGCCACGGCGGCCCAGAAACCAAAGCCCAATGTGGTCTATCTCCTTGCTGATGACCTCGGCTGGGGGGACCTCAGTGCGCACGGGGGAGGCATTGCTACCCCAAACATAGACAAGCTCTTCCAACAAGGAGTCGAGCTAAAGAACTTCATGGGCTGGTGCGTGTGCTCCCCGACACGCGCGATGCTGCTCACGGGACGACACCCGTTTCGTGTCGGCACCGGGCCCGAAGTTGGGGGGGAGCTGGCAAAAGAGGAGACGACCATCGCGGAGGGCTTCAAGGCCAATGGCTACCGCACGGGCGTCTTTGGTAAGTGGCACAGCGGCGATGACCCCGAAACGCCGGAGTTTCGTGCGGCCTTTGCCGAGGCTTTCAAAGCGATGCCCAATAAAAAGCTCAAGGGTGGCTTTGGGGCCAACGAGCACGGCTTCGACGACGCCTGGGTCTACTACGGCGGAGGCGCGGACTACTTCACGCGACGAACTGTGCAGGGACGCGGCCCTGTGTCTTGGTGGAACAACCTCAGCTTCCGCCCTCAAGACGAAGGCTACACCGACGATCTGATCACGCAGCACGCCCTGGAGTTCCTACGCGCCAACAAGGCCCGCCCGTTCTTCTGCTATGTTCCCTTCCATCTGGTTCACGCCCCGCTCCAAGCTAAGAAAGAAGACCTCGCCGCCCTCGACCCGAAAGTTACCGCCGGTTTGCCCGCCGCCAAAGCAGCGACAACAGCCGAGGAGAAGCACACACATGCCGCCATGCTCCGTGCGCTGGATCAAAATGTAGGGGTGCTACTGGCCGAGCTCGACCGCCTGGGGCTGCGCGAGAACACGATTGTTGTCTTTACCAGTGATAATGGTGCGATGGAAGCGGGAAGTAGCCTCCCGCTGCGAGGAGCCAAGCACTCTGTCTACGAAGGGGGCGTGCGCCTGCCCACGATCGTCCACTGGCCTAAAGGTGGCCTCACGGGAGGAAAGAGCTGGGAGGGGCTCTGCGGCGCACTGGACATGTTCCCCACCCTGATGGCGATGGCGGACCTAAAGATGCCCGAGACGCGCCCACTCGACGGCAAGAACGTCTGGCCCGCGCTACGCGCCAACACCGCAAGTCCCGTGGACAGCTACTACTGGGCCTGGCGCAACGAGGACTCTCTTCGTACGGCGGACTGGAGGCTGCACCGCTTCTTTGACCACGTCGAGCTCTACGATATCCGCACGGACATCAGCGAAGCGAAGAATATTGCCGATGCTCATCCCGATGTGATAAAGACGCTCACGGCGAAGATGAACACCTGGGTAGACTCGCTCGGCGCGGCGCTCACGCACCAGGCGGTGCCCACGAGGCTCAATGCCAAGCCCGCACCCGATGGGGAAGTGCTGGAGGTGAGCGTCACCGTGACCGCGCAGGCCAAGCCCAATGACCGCCTGATTGTTCCCTTCGCGACCTTTGGCGGCAATCAGTTCGCCACGGACTACATCGAGTTTGACCTCGCCGCCGCCCCGGACAGCCTGCGCCGTGGCTTCTACTACTCCCCCCTCAAGGGCAACGACAGCAAGGCCATCACGATCAACTTCAAGCGCGGGGAGGGCATAGACCAGTTCGGGCGTGAGCAGGCCACCGCTCCCGAAGTCCAGGGCGGCCTTGGCGTCTGGGAGCACCGCGTCGTCGGCTTGATCAGTAGCGCTCCGGGTGCCCTGCCACGTCATGGTCTTGTCTTCAAAGGCGGCAAGCCCGGCACCTACAAAATCTATCTCGACAACCTGCGCCTCCGTCACGCCGACGGCACCACCACGCCGATCTGGGCGAGCGGCAAGGACACCCGCTTTCCGAAGATAGAGGACTCGGAGCTGTTCGCTAACATCCGCGTGCGTGCCGTGCCCGCCACCGAGGTTGGCAAATGAAACCTGTCGTGATTAGCGCGCTGTTTCTTAGCGCGACTCTCTTTGCTAACCTCAGTAGCGCTTCGGCAACGGAGCCGCCCCAGAAGCCGCGTAACGTTCTTTTTATTGTCACGGACCAGCAACGCTGGGACGCCATGAGCTGCGCGGGTAACACGGTGCTCAAGACCCCGAACCTCGACAAGCTCGCGCAGCAGGGAGCACGGTTCACGAGCTTCTATTCGGCCTGTCCGGTTTGCGTGCCCGCCCGCACCGCAATCCTCACGGGGCATAGCATCGAGTCGAACCGTGTCCTCTCGAACACGGATGTGGACCGTGAGGACGGTGCACCCTTTCCCTCGTTTGATCAGATCCTCCTGCGCAGCGGCTATCGTGGCGAGTACCACGGCAAGTACCACAGTCCCTACCACCTCGCGCTCGACTACTCGGAGCCGGTGATGTGGCTCAATGGCAAGAAGGCTCCCGCAGGCAGTAAGGCTCTAACCTCTGAGAGTGAGGCGTTTCGTACCTATCTTGAGAAAAATGTGCCCAGGCGCCCCTTGCGCCCGGGGGAGCTGTCGCAGGCAAACGGCATCTACACGCCCATTGCGCTGGACGAGCGTTTTGGTAAGTTGAATCCGGAGAAGGGCTCACAAGCGGAGTCCTACGGGCGCTTGGAAACGCCCAAGGAGCACAGCCTCGCAGCCTTCACGGCCAAAGAGGGGCTTGCCGCGCTGGATCGGCTCAAGGGCGGCCCCTTCACCCTCACCATTTCCATTGGCCCACCGCACCCCCCGATGGTGGTATCGGAGCCGTACTACAGTCTGTACCCGCCAGGCAAGATCGCCCCCCCGGTCAGCCTCGCCGATCCGCGTACGAACGCGCCGTATCGGGACAGGCCCAGCGACAGAGCGCTCTATCGCGACCCGCTCCTCATCCAACAAATGACCTCGATTTACTACGGCATGGTCACGGAGGTGGACGACTGGGTGGGCAAGATCCTGAAGCGCCTCGATGACCTTGAGCTGGCAGACAACACGCTTGTCGTCTTTACCAGTGACCACGGCGAGATGCTTGGCGAGCACGGCATGCACGGGAAATTTGTTTTCTACGAGGGTTCCGTCCACGTGCCACTGCTCCTACGCTTACCGGGTGCCATCGCGCCAGGTACCGTGATTAAAGCCCCCTCGTCGCACCTGGATCTGTTTTCCACCATTCTGGATTACTGTGGCAAGAGCGGGAATGCGTCGGAGGGCAGTAGCCTGCGCCC
>JANNDD010000143.1:0-3117 GCA_031387365.1 Armatimonas sp.
CCACTACCGGCGGCAAAAAGAAGAGAAGCTGGAGCGTCAGTCCGAGCTCTATAGCCAGCAACAAAAAGAGATTGCGCGGCTCAATGATCTAATTAAGCGTAACATGGGCGCGAACAACACGGCGAGTATCATCCGTCACAAGACTCAGGGCCGCATTGAGCGCATGGAAAAAGTGGAGGCGGTGCGCCTTGACACCACACGGGTGAAGGCCAAAATTGACGATAAAAACGCGGGGCGTATCGGGCGCGAGGTGCTGAACCTCTCGGGAGTCGCGAAAGCCTACGGGGCACGGACACTTTTCTCAGACCTCAATGCCGTGGTTGAGCGTGGCGACAGAGTGGGTTTTGTGGGGCCAAACGGCGCGGGCAAGACCACGCTGGTAAAGATGCTGCTAGGCGAGGAAGAACCCACAGCGGGCGAGATCGCGTGGGGCCACAATGTCAAGCGAGCCTACTTCTCACAGCACGCCACGGATGCGCTGGATGTCGAGAAAACGGTCTACGAGACACTTAAAGACGAATCCCCCGCTTTCAACGAGACACAGACTCGGAGCTACTTAGCACGCTTTCTCTTCACGGGCGATGATGTGTTTAAGAAAGTGGTGATGCTCTCTGGTGGCGAGAAGAACAAGCTCGCGCTGGCGTGCATGCTCCTACGCCCGTGCAATCTTCTCATTCTCGATGAGCCCACGAACCACCTCGATATTGAGTCCTGCGAGACACTGGGGCAGATGCTTCAGGACTACTCCGGCACGCTCTTTCTCGTCAGCCATGACCGTTACTTGCTCAATGCAGTCACCACAAAAACACTGGGGCTGACGGGCACAGGCAGTGCGGAGCTGATCGAGGGCAACTACGCCGTCTGGCGCGAGTTGCAAAACCCCACGCCTGAAACAGCGCCTACCACTAGCAAATCTCAGCCTAAGCCACAGCCCAAGCTGGAGAGCGTCCCCCTCTCGCGTGAGCAGAGCAAGGCGCGCGCAAAGACGCAGGCCGCTCTCGAGAAAGCCGAGCAGCGCATTGCGGTGCTCGAGACACGTCTCACCGAGCTTGAAGCCAGCCTTGGCACCGGCACCGGCGATCTTATCGCCCTCGCCGCCGAGCACACCCAGACCCAGAATCAGCTCGCCCAAGCCCTCACCGAGTGGGAGCGACTAGGAGAGGAACTGGTAGATCGGTAGGTCAAAGATCCGGCCAAAGAGCGTCCAGAAAGTCTGGATGCCAATATCCCCCAGCGCCAGTCCGAGGAAAAACCCGAGAGCTTTCTTGTGCGCGGGGCTTCCGCCGTAGCGCAAGACCAGTGTCTTGATCAGCCAGGCAAAGAGTGTCGGCAAGAAGAACGCATTCATCGTGAGTGTCGTCCCGAGAATGTAGCCAACGGGGTGGAGCGGAAACCCCACAAAACGCATTCGCAGAAACGTGAGGAGTGCGACAAAGAGCGCCCCAAACGCCATGCCCCCGATTCCTGCGCCATCAAAGCCCGGTGTTCGGCTGGCGAGCTGGTGCATCTCCTTCATTCCAATCTGGGTCTTCGTAACAATGTAGGCGTTGCTCTTTGCCGTGGCCGCACCTAGCTCGTAGAAGTGCGGCAGGCAAAACAGCCATCCAAAGGCCAGCGCGGTGACAGAGAACACTCCCACGGCACGCAGCAGCAGCCTCGGCGAGATTCCCTGCGCATCGGTGAGCTTCAGCGCCTCCATTAAGTACGGCAGCGACTGGCCACGAATATCTATGTGCACCAGATCGCTCAGACCGAACGCCGCGAGGCTACGCGGCTCCAGGCGCGGTGCGCCCGAGAGTTCAAACGCAACCCGCCCCGCAGTCCAGGTCAGTGGCGCGAAAATCCAGACACCACCCGCCTCGGCCCGTGCCCGTGCGCCCGCCAGCACATAGCCCGCGTAGCCGATCACCGTCAGTAAGGCCATTCCCGGTGGCAAGCCGATACCCCAGAGCAGCCCGGCAGCTAGCACCACGCACACAAGTGCACTGTTTGGCAGGAGCTTGCGCCCCGCCCAGAGCGCAACTCCCGCCGACATCAGCCACGCCCCCGCACTCTGCTCTAGCTGGTAGGGAAACCGCGCCGCCCCTTGCCCCGTCGCTTCCAGGCCAAAAAAAGTGCACAGCGGGTAGGCGAGCCGGATCAGCACCCAGAAGACCAAACACGAGAGGCTCACGCTAGACGGCATGAGATAGGCCAGCCCCGCCGCCATGGGATAAAAACTCACGCCCAGGCTCGGGATCGTGTTCCAGGGCGGCGACGGAAAGAGCTGGTCTTTGTAGTCTGCCACTTTAAGCTGGACGGCGGGAACGGTCGGGTACCACTCATGAAGAACAAGTAGGCTTTGGAAAATCACAGGAACTGTTACACCTGCCCAGAACAGTGGCTGACGCAGCAGTGCGAACTGGCTCGCGCTTAGCTCCAGCGGAAGCGCGGCAATTGGGAAGGTGAGCCTTTCCTCGCGGATCCAGTGCCGGTGGAGCGCCGCCGCCAGCCCCAGCCAGAGGCCGTGTAGAAGCAGCAAGTAGGTGCTCCAGAAGGCGATGGGGACGGCCCATGCCGCCCATGGGACGGCGTTTCGGCCTTTAAAAAAACCGTCAATTGCCACGGGGCTTTGGAGCACAGGCAGAGAGGCAAGCGCGGGTAGATAGTTCGTCCACTGCGGCATGCTCGGAGCGGAGTACGCAAGATACCCCATGCCAGGCAGTAAAAACCGCAGCCCACCGAAGCCGACAATCGGCAGGGTGGCCGTGAGCACGGCGTAGCCAAAGAGCCACTCACGCGTGTCGAGCTGTAGGAGCCGCCGGAGTGCCCCCCCCACCAGCAGATAGAGCACGGTCGGCATCATGAGCGAGTAGCAGAGGAGATAAACACTCCGCACAATCTCACTATCCGCCGTCCACCAGAGAAGCATCGCCTGGACACACAAAATCATCGCCCAGACCCGGGCACGCATCAGGCCAGCCCTTCCAGAAAGTCCGCGAGATCAAAGACAAACCCAAACGCCAGCGCCACGCGCCAGAGGGCAAGCGCCTTTGCCTGCTCAGTTCGCGCCGACTCCGCGTTCTCCACGGCGGTGGTTGCCTCTCGGATCGTGGAGCAGAGGTAGCCCGCACGGCT
>JANNDD010000160.1:0-7484 GCA_031387365.1 Armatimonas sp.
GGTCGGTATCGGACACAATGTCACGCGTGTTGGAGCGGTAGACACTCTCCACGAGCTCGCCAAGGTTCACATCCGGGAACGCAGTATCAAAGCTTCCCGCAGGGATCATCGGGCGCACCGTTCCGTTGGGCTCGCGGATCAGGGGCGCACCCGTATTATCTCCGGCCAGGGGCGGGAAGCCCGTCTGAACCGTCCCACGCTCCAGGTTCACCAGAAACGTCAGGTTCGGAGTCTTGACAAAGATCTCGTTGGTGCTGGCAATCCGCGCACAGTAGAGCTGTGTCGCCGAATGCTGAAGGCTCCCCTGGTTGCCCATCGGATTGCCCATCGGATCAGGGGGATTAATATGAATATGGGGACGTAGTGTGCCATCAGGCTGCACTTCACCGTCAATGGCAACTTTCAGCGCACCAAACTCAGCACTTGCGGTTCGGTTCGCCGCCCGGTAGAAAGTCAGCGTCGCGGGAAGGCTCCAGTGTCCTTGCTGCGTGTTATAGACCGTCGGCACCGCATTGGGCACCTCCGCCGCCGCCGCCGTCAAGAATCCCGGAGTCGCCATATCGCCGACCACGGAACCGGGGCCAAAGGAGATCAGCGGACGGAAGGGGCTGGCAATCGCGATATCCCCGGAGTCGTCTTTGACCCAGCTAATCACATCCTGGTTGGGGCCGTCCACCACAGCGGTCGCAATCGCCTTCCAGTTCGCCGCGTAGGCTTGGCCATTGGATGCAACATTGTAGTTGTAGAAAAAATTGGGATCGTTGAAGCCCCCATTATCATCCACAGCAATGTTGTAGTTCGTCAGGTTGAAGAGCTTGGGATCATTGGGATCGAACTCCGCACGGTAGAGCACAAAGGGATTTAGGTTACTGTCCAGATCAAACGGATACTCCGTTGCTCCCGACACACTCGCCGTCGAGCGGCTGTGCGTTCGTCGCTGGTAGATATTCTGATAGGGCCTGGTATTGTCTTTTAGCCCTATAAAATAGCGCACCATCCGGGTTCCCGGAGCGAGTGGGAAGCGCACGGGCGAGCCGCCCAAAGTGTCTCCCGTCGTCGGATCTTTTGCCCCAGTGCCCCCGAGGCGTCCCGAGGGAATAAAATCAATCTTCGTGTAGAGCACGCGGGCGGGGTAGGCAATAATGCCACTGGCCCAGGTATCAAGCACGGTAGGGGTACTGCCCGCGTTGACATTCACCGCAAACGAGAGAGGGAAGTTGACAGGCGCACTGGTATTGTCCAAAACAAACACGGCCTGAGCGATCTCACGAGCGACATTGTTGATGCCATTGCGCGCCTGGGTCTGTGCCTGAATCTGGTTCGACGCCTTGCGAGTCAGGTTGAAGCCCTGGATAATCGGGACAAAGAGCAGGCCCAACAGGATTCCCGTGATGGCAATCACCACCAGAAGCTCCGTCATGGTGAAGCCCCGTTGCTTCCGAATGATTTTGGCAAAACTATGCTGCATCGGTCTCATCTTTCGCTCTCGACTTACTGAAGAGTGCCCTGAGTTAGGTAGGTATCCAGATCCTGAATGCGCCACGGTGTATTCTTCTCCAGGCTATCTTTCCAGATCACACGGCTCTTGGCGCTCACGCCCTTAATATTAGTGACAACCCGCCAGTTATCGTGAGCACCGTCCCAGCCCAGTCGTCTCAGGTGTTTGGAAACATCAGCGTAACCGACACGCACGGCATTGGCTCCGACGGTCACGGTATCCGGTGTGTCAATCACAATCTGAAGGGGCTGTGTTCGCTTCCAGGGTGACGTTGCAGTTACCCGCGCCTGGAGTGTCGCGACCACAGATTTATTGAGCTCGGTACGGGCGAAGTAGAGTGCCCCCGCTCCACCACCGGAAGTCGAACGCCAGAACTTATCGGGCAGCGACGAATCCACAAAGCGATCCTGCGCGGGGTCACTGGTGTCCAGGCTGACATTAGTGAGAGTTCCTAGCCAGGAAGCATTTGTCTCCCGGTAGGTTGCCATCGCCTTGTTCAGGGCTACTGCCCACTCACCCTGCGCCTTGTAGAAGATCCGGATCGGGGTTCCTGCGGGAACCTTGCCGCTGTTGATATAGAACGTCCCCGTGGAGTAGGAGCCCGTCTTGGGATCGGTGTTAGCCCAGTAGTCCTGATTGGCCGCGCTATTGGCGGGATCGCCCGCTTTCAGCAAGCCGTAGTCGCCGGGTCGCCCGTTCTGTGCTTGATTCAGGATTCCTCCCGTGTCCAGGCGCACAATCAGAATATCGGTGTTGAGCAGCGGGTTGGTATCGCCGCCGGGGAAGATTCCCTCGTAGAACGTATTATCCGGGTTGATGTAGTCCAGCGACTTGAGCCGGGTCAGCGTGGTACGAAACGGTATTTCACCATCACCACCAGGAATCACGGCGGGCACATCGCGGTCGTCGTGGATGATATGCCAGTCCAGCGCGGCGTAGTCCAGATTGGCCTTGAACGGATCCTGTCCGTTATTGACAAAGCGAGCACCGGAAGGATTGAAGGCAATAATACCCAGGTTAGCAACACTAGTGGTACTCACTGCATCAATATTCGGGGAGATGATCTTAAACTGATACGGATCCTCAGGATCCCAGTTAGAGTTTGATCCAGTCAGCGGCAAGCGGTCAAACTCACGGGTAACCACTTCGCTCCCCGTCTGAATTGCGTCATCGGTCAGTACGCCAGGAATGGGCAACCAGGTAAATGAGTTCGCAGAAACAATAACCTCAACGGTCATTGCCACCACATCATCAAGGGCATTGACATCGTTATCGTCGTGATCGTTTACCAGCTTGCTGTAGCGTATCTTAAACGTACGATTCCGAGCCGAGGGATAAAAGAGAATCCAGGCACCACCGTTTTCATCCTCGTTGGTGTCAATCACGCAGTTCTGGGGCCCCGTCAGCCGTCCCCGGTAGAGATTGGGATCCGCCTGTTTGAAGCCGTAGGTCACATTTAGTGGAGCACTATTGACCGCAAGAAAGAGCTTACTGTAGTTTTGCTCGGCGGCCGTCTGAGGGTAGGCAGGGTCTAGCGTGATCGCGCGGTCCATGTAGATCGGCCCGAACTTGGCGATATAGATCGAACCCGTTGCCATGGCTGTCGGGGTAGGCAGACCAATCTTGACGGGTTCGCCGACCACGAAGCGAAACTTATTGACATCTTTGTAGTAGGGGTTGGCGGGATCACCAGTGAGATCATCGGGATCCTCATCTAAAACAAACTGACGAACCAGGCTTCCCGAGACTCCCGTGAAGTAGGAGTAGCAGAGCGCTTCGGGAAGGTTCGCCGCCTCGTTCTGGATTTTCTCCATCAGCGCGTGGGCCAGGCGGGTGCTCCGCATGCGGCTCTCGTTGTTGCGCAGGTAGGTAAAACCAATGGGGAAGATCCGCACCACCGAGAAGACTCCGATCAGTAGGATGACCAGAACCACCAGCACCTCAACCAGGGAAGAGGCTCGCCGAACTCGCTTGTTTATTCTTTCCATCACTACTCTTGTCTTCATTGCTACGCTTTATTCTTTACGTCTCTTTTTGACTGGGAGAGCCTGCCGCAAGCTGCGTACAGGCTCCTTTACGACCTATTGTGAGGGGAGATTGTTCCCCACATCACTTAGTTGGTGAGCTGCCAGAACGCGACATCGCCCTGGGGATCCACCGGGAGTACTGCCAGCTTGCGCACATCAAGAACCTTGGCGGTTCCGCTCTGCCAGAGCACCAAGATCTTGCCCTTGGGCACATGGTGCGTCGTCATGGTGGTCACTGTCTCTGCCGGAGGCCGCGCCCAGAGAAGCTGGCGCTGGTAGGTCTGAAGCGCCGCAGGTGTCAGGCCATCCAGGGTGGCATTGTCCACAACCCCCATCCACTGGCGGGAGTAGCGCGCCACGAGAGCATTATTATCAATCGCCCCATTGATCACATTGGTCACACGTGGGCTCGAATCGAACGCGTCGTAGGCGTAGAAGGGAATCTGCTGGGGAGCGAAGCCGGGGTTGGAGGCCGTGGTTCGGGGGAGATAGGTATTTCCGTTCAAGAAGCTGTAGCGTGATGCCAGCCCGACCCGGTTGTTGGGGGTGCGGACAGAATTGTTCTTGGACTCAAAGGTATCCAGATCCCGGATGTACTCAGGGTAGAGCGACTTGGAGAAGATCTTGCGGGCATTGCGTGAGGCGATGTACTCCGGGTCTACTGAGCGGTAGCGCCCCGTGACCAGCGCCGCCGTCTCTTTCATGGTGTAGAAATCCGAGCAGGCCGGATCGGGGAGGCCATTGGCGCGGCAGATGGCGGGGCCAAAGAGAAACTCAGGGTACTCGCGGTTGTCTAGCTCGTAGGCGGAGACGGCTTGGTGAATCTTCATCATGCCCGACATCGTGGCTCCACGACGTGCACTCTCCTGCACTGTTGCGGCCACCGGAAAGAGGATGCCCGCCAGAATCGCGATAATGGCGATCACGACTAGCAGCTCCACCAAAGTGAAACCCGCACGAACTTGACGAACTCGCAGATTGGATGTCATAACTTCTATCCTCTATATTCCACACAGACCCACCTTTGGCCTGCTTCAGGCATTATACTCTTGACTGGGTTGACGATGCAACAAGAACGGATGTTCCCGATCTGGTACAATTTAGCGTGATTGCCTCGCCTGAGCTTCTAGCACTGCTTCGCTGCCCCGTCTGCGCTTCGAAATCGCTCTTGAGCTTGGAAGCGGATGGCAGTGGTCTGTACTGCAAATCAGGGCATCATTTCCCCCTCACGCAGGGGTTTGCCGACCTGCGCCCCGAGGATCTGAAAGAGCCCGCTCCCGCCGCGCAAGGCAAATAACTTCATTTTAAGGAACCACCGACATGCAGCTCACTCCCTCTGGTAATCTTCGCGTTCTTCTGCTCAATGGCCCGAACCTCAATTTACTCGGGCAGCGCGAGCCGGATGTCTACGGCACCATGACATTTGAGGAGCTGAACAAACGCGTTCGCGACTACGCTAAAGAGATCGGTATCGAACTGAAGGCGCTTCAGAGCAACCATGAAGGCGTCCTCATTGACGCCATCCATGAGGCGGCGGACTGGGCCGATGCCATCGTGATTAACCCAGGGGCCTATACCCACTACTCCTACGCCATCGCCGATGCGCTCAAGGCGGTCAGGCTTCCCGCCATTGAAGTGCACCTCTCCAATGTCCAGGCGCGCGATGAGTTCCGGCGCACGTCCGTGGTGGCACCCGTCACCGTGGGCCAGATCGCCGGTTTTGGAGCGATGTCCTACCTGCTGGCACTCCAAGCCGCCAAGGCGATTGTCCAACAAGGCCGCGAGTAGACGCACCGCCGGTTTAGTCTCCCCCGTTGGAGGGGGGAGACTAACGAGCCTTCGGCTGCAAAGGGCGTGCCGCCCATAAAATTTGGTATGGCCGGAACGGCCTTTGTGGCGCGAAGCGCTCTCTAGTCCCGCCGCTCTAACCGGCGGGACTCAGGGGATGACGCTCAGGGTTCCCAGAGCCTCGGCGGTGTTGGTGCCCGCCCTAATCGGCAGATACCCCACCAGATCATAGATTCCCGCAGGGAGCTTGCCCGGCACCGCCCAGGTCTCCGTGAAGAGTTTTCTCTCGCCTGGTGCCAGTGTGAGCCGGGTGAGTGCCATGGTATAGGAGCGCCCCCGCGAGAGCTGCCAGACCGTCAGTGCCCCTGCGGCATAGCGGGCGTTGGGCTCTGGCCGACGGCGCACTTCCATGTCGTACTGGCGCCCTGAGGAAAAGTCCAAAGCAACGGGCAGAGCGCCCGGGTTGGTGACGGTGTAGGTAAGACGGACGCTCTCCCCCGCACGGACACGGCTTCGGTCGGCCTGAATCGTGGACTGCAGACGCCCTCCTCCTCCCGGTTGCGGCGGTCGGACACGGATGGGGGGTGGCACAGGGTCAGGATCACCTCCGGGTAGGTCACGGTCCATTAAATAGACTTGCGTCGTCACGGGCGCGGTAAAGGGCAGATGCGTCAGCTCAACCTCGTAGGTGCCCGCAGGAACTCGCTTGCCACTGTCATCGCGCCGATCCCAGATCTCACGGTGCTCGCGCCACTGCCCTGGCTCCACCCGAATCGTCTCGGTAGGAGGCCCGACCTTGTTTTTTGACCAAGTCCAGACCACTTTGCGGCTGCGGCTCTCCCGAACCCGCATCTCGAACTCGAAGCGTGTCCCGATGGTAAAGAAAATCGGAGCGGCCCCGTCATTGAAGAGATATCCTGTGATCTCCACCGCACGCTGAGAGGGATACTGGCTTCTATCCGTGATAACTTTCTGACTGACTCCTCGTTGCATTCTATTGACCTTTCGCCACGCGCGGGGCTTCTTGTTCAGAGCGTTTGGCCTCTTGCCAGAGCGCCTCCTGCTGAGCGAGCGTCAGCTCCTGCACGCGCTGACCCTGGGCACGCGCCGCCTCCTCGATATAACGCCAGCGCTGCGAGAAACGTGACACCTGCCCCCGGAGCGCCTCCTCGGCATCCACCCCGACCTTACGCCCCACATTCACCAGAGTAAAGAGCACATCGCCTAGCTCCTCGGCGCTACGCTCCGTCTTGCCCGCAGCCAGCTCAACCCGCAGCTCCGCCAGCTCCTCCACCACTTTCTCAAATACCTGGTCAACATCGGGCCACTCGAAGCCGACCGCGACCACCCGCTTGCTGGTCTCCAGTGCCAGAGAGAGCGCGGGGAGGCTGCTCGTGATCCCCGCTAAGACCGAGTCTTTGGGTTCCTTGCCTTTTTCCGTAGCCTTAATGGCGTTCCACTGCACCAGGACAGCGTCCGCGTCGCCCGCCTGCGCCTCGCCAAAAACATGGGGATGGCGCCGGATAAGCTTCTCGCAGAGAGTCGCACAGATATCACCCGAGTCGAAGTCACCCGTCTCCCGTGCAATCTGCCCATGGAGTAGAACCTGGAGCAGAAGATCCCCCAGCTCCTCACAAAGCGCCTCGGGATCGTCTTTATCCAGCGCCTCCGCAACCTCGTAGGCCTCTTCGAGAACATAGCGGCGCAGGCTGGTGTGGGTCTGCTTCAGGTCCCAGGGACAGCCGCCCTTAGGGTCGCGCAAGCGGGCGACAATGCCAAGCAGCCTGTCAAAGTCTTGTAGCCGCTGGGCTTCGGCGAGCTCGGGCACCCATACGGTGGTGAGATGATCAATGAGGCTCTGGTGGGCGCTTCGATCCAGTTCGTAGAGGGGAATCGTGGCCTTTCGCTCGATGCCCACAATGCCCGCAGCGTGCACGACCGTGACCAAAAACTCATCGGGGTAGCCTGCACGGCTCAGTGCCAGCTTGGCGTTGCTGGCGGCGGCGCGGCTGTGCACCTGATAGAGCAGGATCGGGCCACCCGTTCGCAAGGCAGCAGGGGGCATGGGTGCTTCCGGATCCAGGAGCAGGGCATCCACCACATGAAGATCCCCCGTCACAGCCTCGCCAACGGCCTCCAGGCAGGCATCCACAAACGAGGGAGCCCCCACC
>JANNDD010000169.1:0-10690 GCA_031387365.1 Armatimonas sp.
AATGTCTTGCTTGTCACCGCCGATGACATGAACGCCGACTCGGCGGGCTGGATGGGAAATAAGCTGGGGGCGACTCCTCACTTGGACGCCTTTGCGGCCACAGCGCACCAGTTTGTCAATAACCATGTCACCGTCCCAATCTGTCAGCCGAGCCGTGGGCGCTCTTGACCGGGCGGGTTCCACACCGTAATGGGGCTCTGGGCTTCAACCCTCTCTCCCCAGGGGTACCCACCCTGGTTGGGACGTTGAAGGAGGCGGGCTGGTTTACAGCTTCCCTCAACAAGCAAGCCCACATGAAGCCCGACAGTGCCTTCCCCTGGAACCTGGCACTCACGAACTCGGGAAAGAACCCGAAGCTCTTTGGGGAGCAGATCAGCCAGTGTCTTAAGGCGGCCAGCACGGCGGGGAAGCCGTTTTTTATCAACGCGAATATCACCGACCCCCACCGGCCTTTTGTGGGGGACACAAGCACGACGGAGGCGGAGAAAGAGAGCCCCGCAAAGCTCTACACCCCCGCCGAGATCACCGTCCCCTCGTTTCTCGAAGACATTGCTCCCGTCCGCCGGGAGGTTGCCCAGTACTACAGCAGTGTCCGGCGCGGTGACCAGAGCTTTGCGGCACTGATGGTGGCGCTGAAGGACTCAGGGCGCGAGGCCGACACTCTGGTGGTCTTTCTCTCGGATCACGGGATGTCGTTTCCTTTCTCGAAGGCGACTGTCTATCGCAATGGCACGTGGTCGCCGGTGCTGATTCGCTATCCGGGGATGGGTAAGCCGCAAAAACGCGAGGAGTTTGTGAGCAGTGTGGATATCCTTCCAACTCTACTGGAGCTACTCAAACAGCCCACGCTGGAGGGAGTGGACGGGCGCTCGTGGGGGCCGCTCCTGCGTGGCGAGAAACAGCCCGACCGTGACTATGTCGTCACCCATGTCAATACCGTCAGCAGTGGCAAGAGCTTTCCGCAGCGCTGTATTCGCACGAAAGACTTCGCCTATCAGTTCCATGCCTGGCCCAATGGCACCCCCCACTTTCGGGTCGAGGCGATGGGAGGGATCACGTTTGCGGCGCTTAAGAAAGCGGGAGAGAGTGATCCAAAGCTCAAGGCCCGAGTAGAGCAGCTCACGATAGGGGTTCCCGAGCAACTCTTCGATCTGCGCACCGATCCCGACGAGCGCACGAATGTGATCGGCGATCCAAAGTACCAGGCCGAGCTGGGACGCCTGCGTAAGCTTCTCCTAGCACACATGGAAAAAACGGGCGACCCTCAGCTCGAAAACTTCAGAAAAAAAACTTGGCAATAAATTAATCTTGCGGTAGTTAGTGGTACAATCCGAACATGAACAAACGACAATTTTTCTCTCTGGTCGGCGCATTTCTTGCCCTGGCGTTGCCGTGCCGCGCAGCGGACAGTATCTACCTAGATCTCAAGATAGGTACTGTGAAGTATGAAGGAACGTCGAGGGTGAGAGGCTTTGAAAAGCGGATTGAGTGCGGGAGTTTACAACAGAGTATTGCCGCGCCTGGGCCGGGTACGGTGCGACCCAATGCTCGCGCTGAGGCTCGCGCTGAGGGAGGCGTGACCCTGAACCTCACGAAAATTCATGATGGGAACAGCCCACAACTGATTCAGGCTTTCCTTGAGGGGCTTGCTATTGAGGGGAAGTTCTCCTTCGTGAAGACCAATCAAGATAGAGCTGACGAGTACTACACTATTGATGGTAAGCGGGGACGTGTGACCGATATTGGTATGGCTGCAGGTGGTGGTGGTGCGCCGAATGAAAGTATCACTATTACCTTCTCGGAGGTCACCTGGACCTCCATCCCTCTCGACGACAAGGGTAAACCACTAGGTAAGCCCGTCGTCTACTCATACAAGAAGTAAGCGTTGCATGTGGGGGAGGGGCGCGGTAGAATTGACCCATGCCCTACGTGATTGCCGAGCCCTGCGTCGGCGTGAAAGACAAGTCCTGTGTTGCGGTCTGCCCGGTGGATTGTATCCACGGAGGCGACGATGACAACCAGCTCTTTATTGACCCGGTTGAGTGCATTGACTGCGGCCTCTGCGAACCAGAGTGCCCTGTGGATGCGATTTTTATGGATGACGAAGTGCCTGAAAAATGGTCCGCCTTTATCCAGCTCAACGCGGACTACTATAAAAAGTAGCCGCACCGTATGTTGCTGACTGCCCGAATCCGAGTTCGGACCTACGAGCTAGACTCATTCGGGCATGTCAACAACGCAGTCTATCTCCAGTATTTTGAAGAGGCGCGCGGCGAGTACCTGCGGCTCCTAGGCCTCTCCTTCGAAGACTTTTCCCGCGTCAATACCCAGTTCGTGATCACCGAAGCCCACGTACGCTATGTGGCGTCGGCGCACTACGGCGACACGCTTCTGATCCCCGGTGAGATCGCCGAGCTGCGGCCTGCCAGCGTTCTGTTCACCTACCGGATCCTGCGCGACGAAACCCTGATCGTTGAGGGGGAGACGCGTGGGGCGTTTTTGAGCGCCACGACCGGGCGGCCTGTGCGCATCCCTGAACCGTTTAAGAGCGCTTTTCAAGCCCAAAACAAAACGAACCGGGACAGTGCCCGGTTCGCTCTGGAGGAGACAGGAACTTCGTCCTAGATCGCTTAGTTGGTGCCCTCACCAGCGAGCTCCGCAGCGCGGGCACGAAGGTTCGCCGTGCGCACTTGCTCCGCACTCGCACCCTGGAAGGCGGCGAGCTGACGGTACTTCTGCGCCGCTTCGCCGTACTTTTTCTGCGACTCCAGACACGATGCCCAGGCGAGGAGATTGGCGCTGTGGTCGAACTTTTTCGAGGAGGTCTGTGCTATTTGTGCAGCCTTGCTATAGCCGCGAACCGCCAGCTCCGGACGGTGCAGAGCGGTGGCGGCGATCCCTAGATCGTGCCAGCCCTGAGGGGCACCGGGAAACTGCTGGGTGGAGAGGGACGCCACTCGGGCGGCCTCGCTGTAGCGTGCCAGGGACTTGAGGTTCGCGCTCAGTGCGTGCAGCGTCCAGGGAGTGGATTCCTGCGCGGCGATCTTCAGGCGGTGCTCCAGTGCGGGGAAGTGCTTGCCTTGTGCCTCTAGCGAGTCGGCGTAGCCTTGTCGGACAACAGCGGGGGCATTCTTCGCTTTCTTAAGGAGGGCGCTGAACGCTCCCTCCGCAAGCTCGGGCTTCTCCATGCGCTCCGCTGCCTGGGCATAGAGCCAGAGAACCACCGGGCTCTTGTTGCCACCCTTTGCCAGCTCCGAGAGGTGGGCGAAGGCTTCATTGGCACTGTCCGGATCGCTCAGGTGCAGGAAGTACTGGGCTACCAGCGACTCGGGAGCCGGGTTTGTGGCCTTGGCACCTAGCTCGACGACACGGGAGAAATAGGCATCTGACTGAGAGTTGGGGGAGTGACTGGCGACACTGGCGGCCAGAAATAGACCTAGAGCTGCATCCTGGGGGAACTGCTCGGCTTGCTTCTTGAGAAGCTCTTCCGTCTTGGCGCCCTCGCCCTTGTTCCAGAGATTCCAGGCGGCGGCGTAGGCATCTGCCGCTGTCTTAGCTGCCATGGGTTTGTCTGAATGATTGCTTGCATGTACCGGAAGGGCAGTCGAGCCGCTGATCAAGCCCAGAGCCGCCACCACAATAAAACCATTACGAACCTGCATTGAAGTTCCTCCAGGTTTTATCTTTGGCAGCTCCGGGGTAAGAAAATACCCCGGAATTACCAGGTTTTTCTAGCGTGCCTCGGCGAGGCGTGCTTTCACTGTCCGTGAGCGCCCCTCACGCTTTACCGTGAAGCTCAGAGTCTCCCCGGGTTTCTTATTACGGAGCAGGCGCTGGAAGTCAAGCTCCGTGTTGAGTGGGGTGCCGTTGAGTTGGGTCAGGATGTCGCCGGGCTTCAATCCCGCTTGCGCTGCCGGGCCCGCGGGGTCGAGGCCCGCAATAAGAACCCCGCGTGAGACCGGGAGCTGGTAGGTGCGAGCGAGTTGTTCATTGATGCCAACATACTGGATACCTAGATAGGTTCGCTGTACCTGTGCTCCGGCGATAATCTTGCGGGCGTAGTCCTGCGCGACGGTGATAGGGATGGCCAGCCCGAGCCCCTCAGCCCCATCGGCACGGAGCACGGCGGTATTGATGCCGATCACCCGGCCCTGGGAATCGAGGAGCGGCCCGCCAGAGTTGCCCGGGTTGATGGCGGCATCGGTCTGGATGAAGCCCTGCTCCTGACGCTCACTGAGCCTGCGATTGACAGCGGAGACAATACCCGTGGTGACACTCTGCTCCAGCCCGAGGGGGTTACCGATTGCAATCGTGGTCTGGCCCACCTCCAAGCGATCCGAGTCTCCTAGAGGGGCGGCGGGCAGCGGTGTGGCCGACGAGACTTTCACCACGGCGATATCTATCTCGCGGAAGGCTCCCAGCACTTTACCCGTGAGCTGCTGTCCACTCTTAAGGCGTACCCCCACTTGAGTACTCCGCCCAACAACATGGGCATTGGTGAGGATAAGCCCCTGCTTGCCATCAATCACGACACCGGTACCCAGGCCGCTCTCCGTTTTGATCAGAACCACCGCCGGGGAAACGGACTTGACCACACGGATTACGTTCTGCTCGTCGCTGTTTTTGGGGGCTCCACTCTGCGCCTGCACGGGCGGTGCAAAGACTGCTTTGCTACCCGTCCAGCCCAGCCCTGCTCCAAAACCAGCTCCCAGCCCGAGTGAGCAGACACCCAGTACCGTTATCTTTTTTGCAAACTCTTTCATGCCCTTTTATACGAATGGCACTGCCATGCTCGTTCCAGATCGCGCACTTTGCGGGCTATTTTTTTACGAGAGCCAGCAGCGCATCCGCGAGGTCTTCGGCGGCACGTGGGGTGGCGAGCTTCTTGGCCTTGCTGCCCATAGCGGCCCGCCGTGAGGGGGCATCCAGGAGGGGAAGAATCGCGGCCAGCAGACTCTCGCCGGAGCACTCGCTCTGCTTGACGATCAGGGCTGCGCCCGCGTCCACGAGGCGCTGGGCATTGCGGGTCTGTTCATCGCCACTGGCAGGAACCAAGGGGACAAAGATGGCGGGCTTGCCGAGCGCACACGCCTCCGTGACCGTGCCCGCGCCGGAGCGGCTGACAAGAAGATTGGTGAGCGCATAGGCATCCCCAAGCTCGTCGGACTGGATAAAGGGCCGCACCACCCACCGGCGCTGGAGCTGCACGGGGAGGGTCTTGTGGTGCTCCAGGAGGGCGGCGGCATCGTGCTCGCCACACTGGTGGAGCACCCTTGCCTGCTGAAGGAGTGTGGGGAGTGCTGCTTTGATAGCACTGTTGAGGGTCTGTGATCCCTGTGCGCCTCCCGTCACATAGACACAGGGCAGGCACTCATCCACCGGATCAAAGCCAAAGCGGCGGACGGCGCTCTCCGCATTGCCCGCGAAGATCACCTCGCGTACGGGGTTGCCGGTCACAAAGGCCTTCTTGCGTAGCTCCGGCGGTAGCTCCTCCAGCGCTCCGGCGAAGCTCAAGGCGATGCGCTTGGCATAGCGTCCGTTGATCTTGTTGGCCAGCCCCACCGTGACTGTCTGCTCATGGGTGAGAATCGGAATGCGGAGTGTCGCTGCAGCCAGAACGGCGGGAACCGAGACATAGCCGCCGGTCGCGAGAACCACATCGGGCTTGAACTCCTTGACGGCTTTAAGCGCCTGAAAAAAGCCCTGGGGCACTTTAAAAGCATCGCGCAGATTTGCCCCCGTCAGGAGGCCCAGCGGCCCTCGCGACGAGCGGCGTAGCTTCCCGCTCGCCACTCCCACAAACTCCAGACCTGCCTCACGGGCCAGCCGAGCCTCGATCCCGGCCTCACTGCCGACATAGCGAATCACGATTCCATGGTCTCGGTTGCGAAGAACCTGGATCACGGCTAGGGCGGGGCTTACATGGCCGCCCGTTCCCCCGCCTGTTACTAACACTCTCAAATTAACACTACTTTCACGTTGGTTTCTCGCCCCGTGTCAGGTTCAGGTGCCGCTCGGGCATCCCGACATGGGTATGTCCTCCCTCGCTCTCCACATTGGCCTTGTCAAAGAAGCTGCTCTCCAGAAAGAGCACAAAGGCGGCGCGCTCGCTATCGTAGAAAGCGTCCATGACCTGAGTGTCGGGGGGCAGCGGGGGGAGGTTGTAGCTCTCGCCACTGGCAATGGTCTGGAGGAGCTGGATGAGGCGCTCCGGGGGAATGAAATACGCCTCCCAGCGCACGTCCGGCGGGAGGGTACGCGGTCGCACAGGGGGAGGGGCATCGTCGTTGAGCGCGAAGATAATCTCGTCCCAGCCCCCGCTCCAGCGCCCCCGAAAGAGCCTTGCTTGAACGGGGGTGTAGAAGGCACTCTCTAGCACGAGGACACACTGTTCTTGCTCGTTATCGTAGAAGGCATCGGCAGTGCGGACATCGGGGGGCAGAGGCTCGGCCTTCAGATCTACATCGTGGCGGGCCATGAACTGGAGCAGATCCAGCAAGTCGCTCGGACGAATGCGAAACATTGCCCAGCGCTTCTCATAGACTCCCTCTGGTTCCTGCCCAATCACGCACGCCATGATACCACAGGGCTGGTGTGGCCATCACGGAGCGAGTCGAACCTATTTTTTAAAGGTGATACTGGCAGTTTCTGAGAGGGCATCGCTTACTCCCACAGTGGTGGCTTCCAGTGTGTAGGTTAGTTTTGAGACTCCAAGTGGCGTCTGAAGACGGATTTCCGGAATGCTCCAGAGTCCTTTTTTGTCGGCGCGTACCTCCCCGTCGGTGACAACACCATCCGTGGGCAGAATTAAAAACGTTCCCTGGAACGTCAGACGATAGCGCACGAGGGCATCGGGGGCGGCTTTTCCGGTAATCGTGACCTTGTCGCCCACCGCTGTATTGGCCGCCGGAGTCAGGATCGTCGGTTTGAGCAGAGGCGCAGCAGGGTTGGGCACAGGAGCAGTGGGGGCGGTTGCACTGAGCTGGAAGCTCCACTCGCGGCGCGTCTCGTTGCCTGCCAGGTCTCTTGCCACGACAGCCACACTGGTCTTGCCAGCGGGGAGAGCCGTATCGGGTCGGTAGGAGAAAAATGCCTCGGTGACTGTGGCCTGTCCGGTGACATCTTTTCCATTGACCAGCAGGTGCAGTGCGCTGGTATCTATCCCCGTCCCTGTATCGGCGAGCGTGGCGTAGATCAGGAGCTTGCTGGGAGCGGCTGTGGTGTCGGAGGCGGGCGAGAGATTAGCAAGCTGCGGTCCGATCCCATCCACGGTCACGGGCTGTGCTGCCTGGATCAGCGGTGAGGCAAGTCCGCCTCTCCTCAGCGACGCAAACAGCGGTGCATTTTTAACCTGTACCCCGAGAGGAACTGTGAAGACACCCGTGTAGGTTCCCACGCTCTGCTCGCGGAGCGGCAGCTCGCGGGCGCTCTCTATCCCCGAGACTGAGAAGGTGCCCGTGCTCCCTGGAGTGCCCAGCAGGGTAACCGCGAGCCGCTCACCGCCCCGCAGGGGGCGCTGCGCATCGTGGGTGAGGGAGCTAACCTCCACCGGAGAGGCCGTCGGAAGGGGCACCGGGGAGGCGCTGCCGCTCGTTTGGATGACGACCGTTCGGCTCACTCCGCGCCAGCTCACCTGCGCTCCGAGTGCCTCAGAGACAAAGCGCAGGGGAACTAGTGTGGTGCCTTGCTGGGTCTGGGCGGGCAGGGCCAGGGTCTGCCTCTGGCCATTGACAAATGCCTCGGTAGAACCTAGCCGCAGAGTCACCTCCGTGGTGCCCTTGACCGCGCGGATCGTCCTACTCGCACCGTCGTAGGCGACCGTCGCTCCCAGCTTCTCAAAAACGCCGCGCAAAGGAACCAGTACCATACCCCGCTGTTCCACCGGGGGCTGCCCTACAAAAAGGATGACGTCGCCGTCTACCGTTACATTAATTGTCTGGGCCGAAGCCAGGGGAACTATTATTGCCATGTCGCTCATTCTCCACGACTTATTTTTAACCGTTGCGATCCTAAAGATTCGGCTGGTTATTCGTCGGTGTGATCTTGATGCTATACTTGACTCTATAGTTCCAATCAGAGCCAAAGTAACTGGAGTTTTTGAAGGACGCGGAGTTGCTGATCGTGCGCTGGGTGTGGGCCGTCAGCTCGGGGAAGCCTTCCTGCCCAAGGATATCGTCTTCATCCAGACCCATCAGCTCGCCCGAGAGGGTCGTGCCTGTGGGAACCGTAAAATCAAAGAGAGTGGTGCCTTTTTTTCCTAACAATCACACGCCAGTTTGTTGCTTGCTTTGCTGCCTGTGTGGGAGCCAGAGTGATCACCGCGCTGAGCGTGCTCAGCGCGGTGATCGTCAGGGTTTTAAGTTGCTTTTGTATGGTGTTTAGAGTCCTCCGACTTCCTCAATCCGTAGGTAGAGCCGTGAGTCACCATTTTGTTTTTTGCCGCTGTAGGGAATCTCCGCGGTGAAGACTCGCTTGCCATCAACAGTGCTGAACTGCCAGTTCTGGCCTTCTGGGAACCCGGCCAGGGGCTTACCAGGAACCGGTTTGCCGCCGCCGTCCAGCACGCCGAAGATCGCACGGGGTTTCAGGGTGAACTTGAAGCTACCCATGTAGTCGTCTTTGGAGCCGCCGCCGTCATTGTCTTTAATAAAGCCCTCGAAAACATAGCTGGGGTTCTGCTGGCCCTCGTAGCAGTTCATGGGGTAGGCCGGAGAGATCGCTCCTGCCGACGTCCCCTTGTCTTCCAGTGCCTCACTGACGCTCTTGGAGAGAATCTCGATAACATCGCCGTTTTTCTTGAGCTGCTCAGAGCGACTACTGTTCTTCTTGTCCCAAGCCCAGACCTTATCGCCGTTGACACGGAACTCGCCATAGATCTCGCCGCTGGCGTTGGTGACCTCGGGCCGTGAGGTGAGCTTGGCGTAGGCCGTCACCTGGTAGCGCATGCCTTTGGCGTTGCCGATGTACTGGGTCTCGGTGTACTTATCCGTCTGGAGCACGATCACCGGGGCATCGTCAGTAACGGAGCGAATCTCGTAGGAGATGGGGACGAGCTGCCCGGGAGTGGGAGCCGTGGCGAAGTAGGCACCCAGATCGCCTTTGAGTAGCAAGTTTTTGAGCTTATCCGGACTGGGGCCGCCCTGTCCTGCGACTTTGATCGTCGTCTCGCTGTCCTTGAGCACTTTCTCCGCCTCGACATCCAGCTTTGCTTTAACCGCCACGCCTTTGTAGGCGGCTTGGAGTGCGAACTTTATCTGCGAGGCGCTAAAACGAGAGCTCATACTAAAAATGAGTCTCCGTCCGTAGGTGATTCCTGAGACATAGCAGGGGACATTGTCGTTCCCAATGAAGCCGTTGTCTTTCAGGTTATTTGCGACATCCATGGTAAACGTGGGGGTCACCCAGCGGTCGGCGAGCTTGTACTTATCCTTCGCCCCGGGGCGCGCCGTGAGGGTAAAGGCTCGCTCGATAAAGGCAGCAGTAACAGTGTGCTGTCCGCTCGACTTCTCCATGCTCAGGCCACTCTTGACCTCGGTACTCATGTAACGAACATTGATTCCGAGCTTGAGGGCGGTCTGGGTCTCGTTCTGGTTCTCTACCACCTCAAAGCTATAGGCCTCCGAGAGATTGTTGGGATCGCCCCAGGCTTTCTTTTGCTTGACCGCTCCGGTAAGAAGAGAGTTGATGGTGTTCTTCACATCGCCCTTGGTGGGGTTGTTGACGATCTTACTACCGCCGCCCAGGCTAGAGAACGTCAGCTCCAGCGGAGCACGCATCGCGCCAGGGATGGGGATCTCGGTGACATCGTTGCCGCCCTTGCGAACGCCACGCTCGCTGAGCATTGCTCCCAGCCAGAGCGCGGAGACCTCGCCCATGCTCACGAGCTCCTTGGGTGTCGAGGCGAGGGTGTAGGTGGTAGTAATATAGTCGCCCTTGCGGGCGGGCTCCCCCCCTTTGGGCTTGGGATTATCAATAGGCTTGTCCATGCGCATCTTAGGAAGGTTGTCCCAGAAGTGCTCGACTTTCTCCTTCGGGGTGAGCAACTTGCTCACAGGAGGATTGACATCGGCTTTTTTCGTGGTTGTCTCTTTCCTGCCGACTTGCGGTGTCGCCAGTGCTCCCCCGACCAGAGAGAGCGTGAGTGCAAAGTACAGTGTAGTGTTTTTCATGATGTCCCCAGTATTTCATCCTCTAAGGGACGAAACCGGGGACAGAAATGAGGAAGAACAGGGGACGATAATTTATTTTTTTGTCTCCACCACAAAGACGAAGGAATTTACTTCGTTCCTGGCAAACTAATGTTTATGATACTGATTACCCGCTACCGGGAACTCTACGACTACGAGTGCTCTGCCAATGCGCAGCTGCTTACCATGATCGAGTCCGTGCCCGAAGCTAGCCGCACCGACCCGCGTTTCCAGCGCGCACTGAGCCTTGCCGCGCACCTGGCGGCGTGCCGTGAGAACTGGCTGACCTGGATGGCGGGGGAGGAACGCGAAATTGCTCTCTGGTTCGAGACGGATACAGCGCTGGAGTCGCTACGCCCCCGCTACGCCACCATCGAGCAGCGCTGGGTTGCCTATCTCGCCGCCCTTACCGATGACCAACTTGAGGACACTTTTACCTTCATGGAGGGCAATGGCGTTACTTACCGCGTGCTCATCGAAGGCCAACTGATCCAGCTCAATGG
>JANNDD010000179.1:0-7493 GCA_031387365.1 Armatimonas sp.
TGCAATGGCACTGCGTGCCGCAAAGCCCGTGCCGGGCTGGGAACAAATTCGGTAGCCCGGAACGGGCTTTGCGGCGGAACGCCACTGTTGACGCCCAATTCCATGGGGCGGCTATTCGCTCTGGTAACCTGTGCGCGTCTCCATGAGCAGCTCCCCAAGGCGGTTCTTGCCGGTGCCGTCGGTGCCGCAGCCCCAGTAGTAGTCTGTGGTTGTCTTCTCGACGAGAGTCTCATTACCTGTGGAGAGCAGAAGCTCGGTGAGTTCTGAGTGCGCGGCAAACTTGGCGGCGAGTGCTCGGCGCATTGCCTCATCGCGGACGGCGTTCCAGTCTGGGCGAAGCGGACGGTGGCGCTCGCGGCCTTTCTCAGCGGCTTCCATCGGAGTGGCGGCAAGCCGGATTGCTTCCTGGTGCTCGGGGAAGCCTACAAATTTCTGGGCCTGGAAGTAGTGCTCGCTGGTCGGCCAGAGCAGGCCATCGAGCGTGAACGGATGTGCGGAGAAGTTTGAGAAGACCCCGTAGGGCACCTCATTGATTCGGTAAAAGTAGATTGCCATAGTTTACTTGTCGTTTATACACGAAGTTTTGCTAAAGAGCAACCCCTCACAAAGATTTCCCCGCTAGACGGGGGCTAGGGGAGGAATGCCCTAATCCAAGAAAACGGGTTCGCGCTTGGTGAAGCTGAAGAGTTGAGCGGGGCGATGGGCACCGCCACGACGCTGCTTCTCCAAGCCTTCGAGTAGCTCGGTAGAGAGCATCTTCTTGCGGAAGTTGCGCTTGTCCAGCTCCCGGCCCAGAATCAGCTCGTAGACATTTTGCAGCTCGGTGAGGGTGAACTCGGGTGCGAGGAGGGCGTAGGCGACACTGGTATAGGCCAGCTTGGCACGCAAGCGGCTCAGGGCGGTTGTGAGAATCTTGGCGTGATCGAAGGCTAGGGAAGGAAGCTCCTCCACGGGCCACCACTGCGCTTCAGCGGCATCGGTGCCGGCGCGTGGGGCGATATGGGGCTCGGGTAAGAGGGCGTAGTAGGCCACGGAGATCACTCGCGTTCGAGGGTCGCGGTCTACCGTTCCAAACGTGTAGAGCTGCTCCAGAAAGTCAGCGCCCGCAACACCGGTTTCTTCGGCGAGCTCGCGATGGGCAGCGGTATCAAGGTCTTCGCTCATCTGAACAAAGCCACCCGGAAGTGCCCAGTGGCCCTCAAAAGGCCAGACACCCCGCTTTATCAGCAGGACATGAAGTTTGCGTTCCCGCGCCGTGAACGCCGCGACGTCCACCGTGACCGAGGGGCGGGCAAAAGCTGCGGGATCGTAGTCCGCAGGAGAATCTAGGGGGCTCACCGTCATTTTAATATCTTTGCAAACATTTCTGTCAGGTCTTGTCGCCGACCCTCGTAAGTCTATCAGGGATTATACGGATTGTGCTAGGTTTCAGGTAAGTGTTTTTATAAACACCTAGGCGGCCAGAGCGGGGCGGAAATACTGCGCGGGAGCTGCTGCCTGTGGGGCAAGAGCGCGGAGCAGATAAGGGACATCTTCACGATCCGGCACCATCAGAGTGACAGCGCTCTGCCCGAACCGAATCGCCCCCCGGAGTCGTAGACCCGTGATCATCCAGCCGGTCTCAACACGCTGCTGGGAGAGCAACCCAAGGTGAACGACGGTTCCTGCAACATGAAGAGTGGTTTCCCCCGAGGATGCCATCTCTAGGTGAGCAGGCTGGTTGTCGAAGCCCGGTCCACTTGCACGTAGATCTAGGCCCTGCGGAAGGCGAACGTGAGGATCGCCTTGAGCCGGAACGTGCTGCGAAGCGCAGGGGGTGAAAAATCCTTTGTTCTGGTGGGCGGCAAGCACACGCCAGAGCTGCTTGGCAGGTGCCTGGATTTTCTTGATGGTCGCGTTCATGATATGACCTCCGAGGAAACCTGCGACTTTAGCCGGGGGAGGAATGCGAAGGTTCGAACCTTCGCTTGGGAACCGCAGGGAAAGTTTTGCGATTGACTCTGAAATTCTGTTTGCATTTTGTTTTCTCTTGTGATACTCTCTCTGGCAGTAGAGTTTTCGCTTTGTGGCTCGTCCCCACAATAGTCAGGAACTTACCTTTGAATTATGACAGCAACCCGTAGCAGTCGGGTAAGGCAATCGCGGAGCGAAGCTACCCGGAGGTTGGAACCTCTGTCCAAGTTTCGCGGGGACTGCATCCTATGCGCGGGCTTCGGTTTATACAAAAATCTGTTCAAAGCTATGACGATATGGCTCTGCCCTGCTTTCGGCTCGTCCGAAGGATCGGGGTTGAACACGGGGCAATGTAACTTGCCCTATAGACGGGACGTTCGGCTTGTGCGAAGCTACCAACCTTCGCTTACCTAACGTTACTGTCAAAGCCTTCGGCTTTAGCTGAGGGATCAGTTACGACTAGAATAGTGTGCGGTTGAGGATTTTCTCCTTAGGAGAATGGCGAAGAACTGAGATGAGTTTTTTTAGGGGATGTGGAATTCGCGATACAATGGAGGCTGAGGAAAGAAGATGCTATCGTTTGCGTATTGGACATCTCCCAGCGCTTGGCTGGTGATTGTCTTGGTTGTTGTATTGTTCTTTGGCGCGTCCCGTTTGCCGCAGCTGGCAAAGGGGTTGGGTGAGGCAACCCGTGAGTTTAAGAAGGGCATAGACGAGCGAGACGCCGAGAAGAAGTAGGCGGAGCCTGCGGACGTGAAAACGGCACTGGGTTACGGGGCGACGTTTGTCACCGGCTTTGCTGCGTGTGCCCTGATCTTGTATCTGGCGCAAGGCCGCACCGGGGCTAGCCGACCGCCGAGTCTTCCTGCGGGGCGGCGTGCGCTCTCTGAGGCACTAGCGCAGACACCTGCTCTGGGGAGCGCACGCGGACTGGGTGGGCTGCCTTCCATCGCTGATGCGACAGGGCGGGTCGCACCGGCTGTGGTTAATATTGAAGTGGAGGGGCATGAGAGCGTCCCCGGCCAGGGGTTCCTCGGTCAGTTTAGGACTCAGGATCGGCGCTTTGAGGGCTCTGGCTCTGGAATTCTCCTCTCCGCCGAGGGCTACGTTCTCACCAATCAGCATGTTGTGGCACCGGTGCTCAACCAGCCGGATGCTAAGATTCAGGTGACTCTCTCCGATGGACGGCGCTTCTCCGTGACGATTGTGGGGAGTGATGTTGCCAGCGATCTGGCGGTCGTCAAGCTGCTGGGCGCGAAAAATCTCACGCCCGCACTGCTCGGCGACTCAGATGCCGTGCGTGTCGGCGACTGGGCGATTGCAGTGGGCAACCCCCTGGGCTTTAATTCGACTGTCACCCTGGGGATTGTCTCCGCACTCAACCGCCACTATCCCCGTCAAGACAGCGCCGCGCTTGAGAAAGTGATCCAGACCGATGCCTCCATCAACCCCGGTAACTCCGGGGGGGCGCTCGCCGATATTGAAGGGCGGGTGATCGGGATCAATACGGCGATCGCTACCACCACGGGAGCGTCTACGGGGATCGGGTTCGCCATTCCTATCAATACGGCCCGCAGGATCGCCGCGCAGCTTATTGAGAACGGAAAAGTGCTGCGACCGTATCTGGGCGTGATCTACACCCCTCTCTCTGAGGCGGATCGTAGCGCACTTCCTGGCAACCTAACCCTACCGCCTGATGGCAAGGGAATGCTTGTCCACTCAGGAAACAATACCACTTCTGTCACACCGGGCTCTCCCGCTCAGAAGTGTGGGGTACTTGAGTGGGATGTCCTGCGAAAAGCCGATGGCAAGCCTCTGGACAACGACGAAGCACTGCGCAAGATTATCGCCCGTCACACGATCGGGGAGGCATTGAAGCTCACCGTCTGGCGCAACGGGGCGGAGCAGGAGCTGGTCGCCACCCTGGAAGAGATGCCCGCCTGGTTCACTCAGCCGAACCGCTAACTTCTCCCACGAGTGTCTGCCGGGCGCGCCGTAAGCCTGGGGAGAGCAAGACCGCAAGAAAGACACTGGCAGCAGCGAGGCTCGCTCCCAGTGCCATCGCCGTAGACGTGCTGGTGCGTGAGGCCACAATCCCCGCCCAAAGACTCCCAAAAGGCGTCAGGCCCATCATCAGAAACGCATGGACTCCCATCACACGACCTCTGAGCGCATCCGGCACCGAGGCTTGAATGAGGCTATTGCTGGTGGCAAAGACGCAGATCATGCAAAACGATGAGAGTGGAGCAAAGACAAACGCCCATGTCAGGCTATGGCAGAGTGCAGTTCCCAGCGAGAGAAGAGGGAAGAGCACCGCGCCAATGGTCACGATCCGGCCTTTGTAGGGCGATGCGGAGAGAAGCGTGCAGAGTAGTGCCCCCAGCAGTGCGCCCACGCCCCGGGCGCTCATTAAGTGGCTGTAACGCGTCGCATCCGCCCCGAGCGTGAACTTCGCCAGTGTCGGAAGCAGGATCCAGTCACCCGCCATAAACACCGAGAAGCTTGCCAGAATCGCCATGAGCGCCATAATCGGCTGGTGCTGCTTGAGATAGCCCAGCGCCTCTTTAACGCCTTTGAGCGGTGGCTCTTTTCCGGTTACTTTTGGGGCAAAATCGCCGCGCATGAGCCGGAGCCCCACGATCACCGCGATGTACGAGAGTCCGTTGGCAAGAAAGCAGGGAGCCATCGCCCGCTGCTTATCGGCGATAAGCAAGCCCGCCACGGCGGGCCCGAGCACCCGTGCGGCATTGAAGAGCGACGAGTTCAGGCCAATGGCATTGTGCAGATCCTCCTTGCCTACTAGTTCCACAATAAACGACTGCCGCGCGGGAATATCAAAGACATTGGTGATGCCCAGCAGAACGGCGAAGATCGCCACATGCCAGAGCCGCATCTGGTCCGTCGCCACGAGGGCCGCCATTCCCAGCGCTAGCACTGCTTGTGCCACTTGCGCCCAGAGGACAATGCTGTGCTTAGAGAACCGATCCGCAAACCAGCCGCCGTAGAACGCCCCGAGTAGCATCGGCAGCGACCCCAGCGTCATGATCCAGCCCTGTGCCGCGCTCGCCTCTTTCTCACTCACCGCCAGCAGCGTGACCAGCCAGCCCTGTGCCGTCATCTGCATCCACGAGCCGATCAGCGAGATCGCCTGCCCGGAGAAGAAAAGCTGGTAGTTGCGGTGGCGGAAGGCAGAGAAAGCAGCAGGCGTTGGCACAGCCTTATGCTACCACGGAGCGCACTATCGATTGATCCTGCCGCTCCAACCAGGGTGGCTTACTCCACAGCGAGGTGCAGGACGTCTTCTTGAGTGGCTTTGGTAGCGTCCTCGATCTCGCCGGTGATCTTGCCGCCACGCATGACTAAGATGCGATCGCTCATGCCGAGCACTTCGGGCAGCTCGGAGGAGATCATGAGAATGGCTTTTCCCTCGGTGGCGAGCTTGCGCATGAGCACGTAGATCTCGTACTTAGCCCCGACATCCACGCCGCGCGTCGGCTCGTCGAAGATGAGGATCTCGGAGTTAGCCTGGAGCCACTTGGCGAGTACGACTTTCTGCTGGTTGCCGCCCGAGAGATTGCGGGCAAGCTGCTCTTGGTGGGGTGTGCGGATCTGGAGGTTCTTGACATAGCCGCCAAATGCCTCGCGCTCTTTGAGGCTGTCTATAAAGCCGAGCTTGCCGAGCTTTTCTAAGTTCGGTAGGCCAAAGTTATTACGAAGCGCCAGATCCAGCACCAGGCCCTGGCGCTTGCGGTCTTCGGTGAGCAGACAGATTCCCGCCTGCACAGCCTCTTGCGGCGAGCGCATCGGGAGTGTCTTGCCATCCAGAACAATCTCGCCCGCATCGCGCGGATCAGCACCAAAGAGCAGCCGTGCCACTTCCGTGCGGCCTGCACCCACAAGCCCCGCAAGCCCGAGGATCTCGCCGCGCCGTAGCTCAAACGAGACGCCTTGCACGGCGCGACCACGCACGAGATTCTTGACAACAAGCCGCGCCTCACCGATTTTTTGCTCGGGATCGCGGGGCGGGAACTCGGCGGAGAGGGAGCGGCCTACCATGGACTCAATGAGCTTCGGGCGCGTCCACTCGGCGACTGGCTTGGTCGCGATCCACTGGCCATCGCGCATCACGGTCGCGGTGTCGCAGAGCTGGAAGATCTCGTCGAGGCGGTGCGAGACATAGACAATCCCGATTCCTTGCGCCTTAAGATCACGGACAATCGTAAAGAGCGCGTCCACTTCGCGGCCTGAGAGTGCCGCTGTGGGCTCGTCCATCACTAGGATTTTGGCATTTTGCGAGAGTGCCTTGGCGATCTCGACGAGCTGCTGCTCCGCTACCGTCAGCTCCCCGACGGGAGTCGTGGCATCAAACGGTGCAGCCAGCCGCTTCAGAATCGCCTGCGCGGCAGTGTTTTCGTCGGTGCGGGTGATGAAGCCGCTTTTGGTTTTTTCGCGCCCCAGAAACAAGTTCTCCGCCACGGAGAGCTGTGGGATGAGATTGAACTCCTGGTAGATCACCGCGATTCCGCGCTCGGTGGCATCGCGCGGCCCCGCAATCGTGATCTGCTCGCCGTTTAAGTGAACTGTGCCGGCATCGGGCTGGTGCGCCCCGGAGAGCACTTTGAGCAGCGTGGACTTGCCCGCGCCGTTCTCCCCAAGCAGTGCATGAATCTCGCCCGCTGCAAGCTCCAGTCGGCCCTCACGAATGGCTAAGACGCCCGGGAAGGACTTCTGGATGCCTTCCATCTTGAGTAGTAAATTTGGCATCCTACCCCCTAACCCCCGCTCGGCGGGGGGACACTAAGGAAAATACGTTTTATCTCCCCCGCTGGGCGGGGGGTGGGGGGTAGGCAACTCACTCGTGGCCGCCTTTTTGCTGGAGCGCTGTCACGAGAACCGCGAAGAGAAGGACGCAGCCCACAACTGTGCCGCGCCAGATATCGGGGTTGGAGAAGGTGAAGTTGATGGCCGAGAGAATCGTAATCACCAGAGTTGCGCCTAAGATGGTTCCGGGTACCGACCCGCGCCCCCCCGTGAGGCTCGCGCCCCCCACGACAGCGGCGGCAACGGCATCTAGCTCGTAGCCCACGCCTAGCTGTGGGTTGCCCTGTCGTCCGTAGCCCGCCCAGAGAATGCCTGCCAGTCCCCCGAGAAGCGCACTGATCCCATAGGCGAAGAGCTTGATCTTAAAGATATTCACTCCAGAGAGCCGGGTCGCCTGCTCGTTGCCGCCTAGTGCGTAGAGGTAGCGCCCGATCCGAGTGCGTGTGAGCAGAACATGCACCACAATTGCGACTACGGCGAGCATCGTCCAGAGCGGCCAGCCCTTGGAGAGATTTGTGATGAGAGGATAGTCGTTGAGGGAGATCGGGAGCTGCTTATTGACGATCAGCGACTGGCTACGCAGAACCAAGAGTGCGGCGAGGGTCACCACAAACGGCGGGAGCTTGAGCTTGTGAATCAGTGTCGCGTGAAATAGCCCAATTGCGAGTGTACAAAGTAGCGTCAGGACAATTGCGAGAAGCGCTGCCGGACCCTCGATG
>JANNDD010000194.1:0-11667 GCA_031387365.1 Armatimonas sp.
AAGCTGTACGCATCTTCGCTTTTCCCCCTAGGACTCTGGCTGATGGGCTGGGGAGCAGCCCAGCTTTTCCAGACACAGCATGAGCGGGGGCTCTCCATACGTGTTCGGGAGATCGCCGCGCACGGGCAGCGTGTGAACGGCTATCTGATTCGTGCAAGTGATGCGCTCTACCGGCCCGGCTCGAAAAAACACCATTGTCAGGTTCTCATCAGCTTCCAGCCCGAGGTTTCCGGGGATCGGGAGTACATGCAGTACCTGGCGCAGCGCTGGGCGGAGCAAACAACGCGCCGGGAGCATCCTGTCCGCTACCGCCGCCAAAAACTCCCGCTCGCCCTCACCGACGGCTCTCCGGTCTACTGCTGTGACCTGTTCGTCCACCCTGGCCTCCTTTCCGCTGGCTACCTCACCAGCGCCATCCTGCCCTGTGTCGCGGAATTTGGCGATAAGGGAGGCATAGAGCTCGTCCCCTACTGGCTCCTCTTCCCATATGTGGAGTCGCCCCTCAGCCAGCACCAGCAGGTGTAGAGGGCATCACATGCGTTTGTTGACGGAAGTGGAACGGTTTCAACGCTGGGCGGATGCCTATCCCGTGGATCAGAGATCGGGTGAGTGGGAGACGTTCTATGAAGATTGGAACGATCTTTATGATGCCGTATTTGATTATGTCACCAATCATCCCTTCATAGTATGGTCAGTGCAGAACATAAACCTGATCCTGTACGCAATCGCACGAGACAATGCGTTGGGTTACATCGCCAGAGAGATATTGGATCGTTTTCCCGAGCTGATACTTCCGCTCACACGGGCAGCTATAGCGTCTGGGGAGCCCGATGCTCGCTGGCAATTAGCGATGATGTTAAGTCTACTTAGCCAGGAGACGCTGGAGCCACGACATCTTCTCCTGATTCTCGTACAGGACAACAATGAGTATGTCCGACGCAAGTCTCTTTACTGCTTGGCCCATCTGAGAGCACCAGAAGTCGAGGATCTGGCATTGGAGGCATGGAACCGGCCTGATCCTGCCCAAGAGTATGCGCGTATGATGGCTCTCTCCTGTCTGCAACAGGTACACTCACTGAAATTAGACACTCTCCTGGTAGAGGCCGAGCGCGACGAGCGGCAGTATCTGCAGCAGTACGCCCAGAGAATGCGCAAAAAAATGTCCATCTGATACTCACTGAACTAGAAATCAAAGCCAACGATGATGACATATTAGACAATGTTTCTGATGTCTGAACCAACAACTAAAAAGCCTGAGCCAACAATGCTAAAATAAGACCCGACGTTATAAAAATGCGAGCCGACGGGGTTAAAATACACTCCCCCCAACCAAATCCACCACACCATTGATAAAGTGAGAAATGACAATGCCTGAAGATAAGACGACAACGAAGAAACCCAAGCTGAGCGAGGCGGATCAAGACCAACTGATCCAGGACTTTATCACCGAGACCTCACAGCTCATTGCGATTATCAAGAAAGAGCCCGGTCTCCTCCCTGAGCTGGCGCGGCTCGCCTTCGATGAAGCGGAGCTGACCAACGGCGAAGACCTTGCCCTCACGGCGCAGAACAGCTTCACCGAGCGACAGGAGGCCATTGGAACACTGGATGCCAAGAACGCCGCTCTGGAGAAAGCCGACAAATTGGTCAACAAGCGCGGCACTGATTTTCGCGATGTCGTGCGCCTTGGCTTCAGCGATGCCGCCGCGCTCCGTGCCCTTGGCGTGACAGGACGCCTGCCCGAGGATCGTCAGAAGCGCATCACCCAGCTCCGGGCCAGCTTTGCCACCGCCGCCAAGCCCCCCTACGCTGCCGAGATGACCCGCCGCAGCTACGACACCGCCGAGCTTGCCCTAGCAACTGCCGATGTCAATGCACTGGATACCGCACTCACCAACCGCGATGCCGCCGCGCGTGCCTCCGTGGCCGCAACCGCCGCCCGCAACACGGACTACAAAGCGCTCCGCGCCTGGCGCACCAGCTTCAACCGCGCCATCAAACGCGCACGAACACGCCTCACCTAGCCACACGTCCCCCTTCGCGAAGCCACACCCAGAGGGTACCCGGGTGCCTGAGTGGTGCGAAGGCGGGGGAGGTAATTTTATGAATATCGAACACATCCGAGCGGGGATGCCTGCACTCTCGGAGACTCTCCAGGTCAACTCTGGTACCAAGGGGATCTGCGCGGCTCCTGTGGTCGAGGCGCTGCTGGAGAACACGCGGCGTGTGGAGTACGGCGGTTATTTAGGCTACTGCGAGATGCAGCAAAAAGCCGCGAGCGCACGGGCGCGCCTAGCTCACTTCTTCGGGTGCGACGATAGCGAGCTGGCATTTACGGGCAACGCGACCGTCAGCCTCAATGTTGCACTGGCCCTGCCCTGGGAGCGCTGGGGCGGCCCCGTGGACGTACTGATCTCGGACCATGAGTATCCCACGACGAACATGCTCTTTGGCTACTTAGAGAAGATCGGCAAGGCGCGGCTGATCCGCTATGCTTTGTCGGAAGACACCGAGGCGATGATTGACTCGCTGGAGCAGAATGTCACGGCGGGGACAAAGCTGGTTGTCGCCTCGCATGTCTGCTGCAACACCGGGCTGCGCACGGATCCAAAGGCGCTCTCGGACTGGGCACGAGCACGGGGGATTGTTAGCTACATTGATGGCGCACAGGCGGCAGGTCAGCTTCCCATCAATCTGGCAGAGATTGGCTGCGACCTCTACATCACCAATGGGCACAAGTGGCTCTTTGGCCCCAATGGGGTCGGGCTGCTCTATGTGCGAGCGGGCTTCGCAAATGAGCTGACACCAGCCATGGTCGGGATGGGGACGATGAACTTTTCAGAGCATGGCTCGTGGGCACCCGGCGCACAGCGCTTTGATCTTGCGGCCACACGCCCCGCGCAAGTGCTGGCCACAATGCACGTGGCGTTGGACTGGCTGGAAGGGCTGGAGTTTAAGAATATCTGGGCGCGGCAGAAGGCACTCACCGCGTACGTCAAGCGGCGGATTTCGGAGATGCCGGAGCGCTTCACGCTCATCACCCCCCAGGAGTTTGAAAAGTCTTCGGCGCTGGCAAGCATCACCATCACTGGGAAAACGGGCGAGCAGATCGGCGCATTTGCGGGCAAGATGCTCCACGAGAAACGCGCCTTTCTCCGGCCCGTGCCGGAGTTCGATGCCCTGCGCCTCTCAATGGCCTACTACAACACTGAGGATGACTTCGAGCGCACGTTCGCAATGCTGGCTGAGATGTAGACTAGAAGCGCCAGAGCCGCGAGCAAAAAACCAAGCTTCATGGAGCCGGGAACTGTCCGGTCGGGCAGTGGGGCATCGTGCCCTGCAGCGTTTTGGTAGACCACCATGTCCGGCCCAGCGTAGGCAACAGGCAAGTCGGTGGCAACGTCACGATTGGGAGCGACCACAATATACTTCGCCCCGAGGGCCACAGCGGCATCTATGCTCTTGATAAAGACAATATTGCCGTTCTCATCGGGGCTGGGATTGCTTCCTGTGGCGGCCTCAATGCGCTCTTTTGCCTTCTTGTAGAACAGAGAATCATAGCCCGCCAGATCATGCAGGCCGTAGACCGTGAGGGAGTTTGGGGGGAGAACCGCATTGCGTGGGGCGATGTTTGTGTTGCTCCAGCAGTCGTTGATCGGGGCGATCAGGGCGTCCTTGGCGTTTTTCTGGAGCCAGGCAATTCCCGGTGTCACAGCGTAGAGATCACGCGCGGACTGGGTGGGGTTATAGCCCACACCCCAGAACAAGAGATCGAGCATCGCTAAACCGACGGCAAGCGGGCGGACAAGCCTCTGGCGTGGCCCCAGAAAGAGCACCACCGCCCCCAGTGCCAGCCAGACCAGGCAGAGTAAAAGATCCGGCTGCGCTGCCGCGAAGGCGACTGCCCAAGTGTAGGGAATTGTCTCGGCGTGCTTCATCGCCAGTGCCAGACCGATGGCAACTGAGAAGACCACACCCACCAGCACCGCGCCCCGCTGGCGCACCGATGCCGTCTTGAGCGCATCCAGCCCAAATCCCGCGAGAATTGCCATGGAAAAAGCGAAGATAACGAGCACACGGCCAGGGTTATCGGTCTGTACCCAGCCCGGAACGAAAAAGAAAAAAGGCAGATTTGCCCAGGTTCCAAACGCCATGAGGAGCGTGTAGAGTGCCAGGATTGCAAAGAAGCGCGCGGGCCGAGCGGCAAGTGCCCCTAACAAAGCCAGCAACAGGGGGATGATCCCGATATAGTTTGCCCACTCGCCGTAGTTATTGTCGACTCTCCCCGTGGGCGAGCGATTGGTGTTCCAATAGATCCCGTCCCCTTGGGCAGGGTGGCCAAAGAAGTTGGGAACGGTAAAGGTGAGTAGGCTCTGCACCGGGAGACCCAACACGCTCTTGGCCTGAAAGAGCGCAAGATCGGGGCGGCCCGTGGCGGCGCGGTGTGACTGTTTCGAAAGCTCCAGTGACGGCAAAACTTGTGGGGCAGCCAGGCACAGAGCCAGTGCTCCAGCCGCCACAATCCCCCCCCAGCCACGCGCTTGTCTGCCATAGAGTAGGAGAGCGTAAGCACTTGCCGTCAGCAGAACAAACAGTGCGACTTGCAGGTGCCCCGAGAGAAGAATAAGTCCTCCGAGTGCCCCGGCCTGCCACCAAGTAGCTCGACGGATGGCGAGCAGGAGCCAGGGAAGCCAGGCAGCAGCGCAAAGAAAGGTGGGCAGAGAAAGCCAACAAATCACCGGTGCGCAAAATGAGAATGTCACCGAGGCGAGGAGTCCACCGGTGCGTGAGATTGACAGAGCACGTGCTAGCCGATAGATCCCCGTCGCCGCGAGGAGTAAGTGGAGCGCAGCGGAGAGCCCAAACCCGTACCAGATAGTGTTCTCGCCCAGAAACAGCGCTAGGAGCAAATTGGGGGGATAGAGAGGCGCGGACTGGGAGTTTGCAAGCAACGGAGTTCCTCCGTTGCCTGAGAATGTGTAAGGATTAACAACGGGCAAATGCCCTGAGCGCCACTCTCGTGCTACCTGAAGTCGCCAGGGGTAGAACTGTGTGATGCCATCAAAGCGCAGGACATTCCAGTGCGCTGTCGTCTCCTCTTGTTCAGAGCGCCAGGGTGCAAGCTGTCGAAGCTGATCTGTAGGAAGAAAGGCTTCTCCAAGAAAAAGCGTCCGGTGGAATAGAGTTAAAGGGAGTAAAAGAAGAAACGCGACGATTAGCCCACGTGCCTTCATGAGTTAGAACGCACTAAGAAAATCAAGCTGTTGTTGTGCATCATCATTGAAAGGGTCGGCTTTTAGCACCCAGAGAAACATTTGTTTAGCACGTTCGAACTCACCGAACATCGCCAGTGCTTTTCCGTAGCTCATGATAAAAAACAGATTGTGAGGAGCCAGCTTACACGCATACTCCAGTGTCGGCAAGCAGTCGTCTGTTACCAGAAAACTGTAGACGAGCCCGAGCTCATGATACGCGTCCGCGTTATTTGGTTGCTCTGCGATCACTGATTTGAACAGAGAAACCGCATCATCATACTCGCCGTTGATTCGATGTTGAACTGCTCTCTGAAACCGTGCCGCCACGTCTTCCGCCATGCAACCGTCCTTCCATTAGCACACCCCTATTCCCGGAGAGTGAAATAGTACGCAGAGTATACCTGCCTCCTTTTCAGGAGGCAATAGGCATTTATATTTTAGAAGCGAAGCTCGGAGAGATCCGCGTCTCCCACGACAATACAGGAGACCTTACGCTTAATTCGTGCAAGCGCATTGTCAACCGACTTGGTTTTGCAGTCAAGCTCATCCGCAATCTCGCGATAGGACTTGCCTAGCTGATAGCCCGAGAGGACAAGCCACTCGAACTCAGACAGCAGACGCTGAAGATTATCCCGTAGTTCTCGTGTGTCTTCGCAGCGCAACACCACCTCTTCAGGATCCATTGCATTCTCGCCGGTGAGAACCTCGGAGAGGTTCCAGTCGGCCAGAGGATCTTCCGAGGGACTCTCCAGAGAGAGGGAAGTGTTGAGCGGTTGTTGTTTCTGCCGTGTGGCGGTCTTGATGGCAGTGATAATGTGGCGCTGAATACAGACTTTGGCAAACGCAGGAAAGGAGATTGCCTTATCGCAGCGGAAGTCCACCACAGCCTGCCAGAGCCCGATCATTCCAACCTGAAGTAAGTCATCTTTCTCCGCACCTACCAGGAAGTAGGACTTCACCTTGGTCTTGACCAAGTTGCGGTACTTGTAAAGCAGAAACTCTGCAGCTTCCGCTTCGCCCCCCTGGGCTCGAGTGACTATCTCGCGGTCAGAAAGATCGGCGTACCGAAGTAAGCTGATGCGAGGTATATCCATACCGGGTCTCGTCGTGATGATCACGCGACGTTGTCCTCACTCTTTTCTTGGGATGGTGAAAAAAAACCACAGCCGGGCAACCTGAGGGAACACTCCCTCCTGAGGTCACTGCCTGCTTCCCTGCTGTTGGCTATTCACTCCTCGTCTGGCATTATACCGGCCTTGAGCGCACGCATCAAGAAAAAAGTCAGTCTAATTTTGAAGGATTCTTTACTGCGGAGAATCACATTAAAAGAACGGTACGCGTTCCCATGGATATGATGAGATGGCCTACTCAATGACTGGCACAAGAAAAACCTCAGCAACTACTGAGGCGGAGACCGCTCGCCACGTGAGCTTTCATGGTGACTCGGAGCTTGCACGGCGTGCAGCCGGAGGCGACACGGATGCTTTCAGCACTCTCGTCGCCCGCTACCAGCGTCCGATGGCTGCGGTCGTCTCACGGATGACCCGTCGCTCAGACGATGTGGACGATATCGTCCAGGAACTTTTTTTACGTGCGTGGCGTGGCCTGCCACGCTTTCGAGGCGAGAGTCAGTTTTCTACCTGGCTCTACCGGATCGCAGTCAATACGGCGATTAAACATAAGCAACGCTCTAAACCGGAACTGATGCAGCCTCTCCCGACTGAAGAGACGGGGGGAGGTCTGGATCAGATGAAGGCTTCGGAGGAGACAAACCCGGAGTCTTTAGCCCAGCGCAGTGAGCGAGAGCGCCTACTGCGCGATGCTGTCCAGTGCCTGCCCGAGAAGCAGCGTATCGTGGTTCAGCTACATTATTTCGATGGGAAATCGTGCGAGGAGATCAGCCAGATCATCGGCTGCTCCATCGGCACCGTCTGGTCCCGGCTCCATTACGCCTGTAAGCGTCTGCGGTCGGTACTGGGGGAATCATTTTAATATGGGCATCTTTTGCCTTCTGTTTCAACCAAAACTAGCAGCACTAGCGTCAGGCGAGCTGCCTCAGACACTTGCTGTGCGTGTCGAACGGCACTTGGGTGTCTGCCTCCACTGCCAACAGGAGTGGGCTCTGCAGCAACGCCTGGTAAAAGCGCTCCGCGGAGCCGCCCCCTTGCCCGCTGCTTCGTCTCCGTTTCTCTGGGAGCGCCTCGAAGCCGCTATCCAGAGTGAGGCTCCGCGCCCTCCCGTGTTCCACCCGCGCCGACTGGCTCCCTTGGGTGGCTTGGCACTGGCAGGTGCGGCGGCAGCGGCTGTCTTCGTTGCGTATCCTCAGAGTGTTCGGCGTCCGCCGAACACGCCCCAGTCTATTTCTCGCCCTGAGATCAACGACAGGGTCAAGGTAGCAAAAGTAACGCCCGCACTTGCGCCTAAAGACCTCACTGCCCTCGACAAGGCACGCCTGAGCGAGACAAAGATAGCGTTGAATAAGCCCGTCTCCGACCCCTTTGCACCCCAGGGAGGGCGTACCACCCCGTCCGCCTTCCCGCGGCGTAAGCACTTACCTCCACTCACGGCTAAAAATACGGCTAAAAATATGGTTAAAGATACGTTACTGCCCACCAAGATCAACGCGGTCGCGCATCTGGAGCTTGGAGCCGTGCATATCCAGACGGCGGAGTTCAACCGGGAAGTTAAGGAAGCCGAGGAGCTTGAGCGCAGCTCCGCGCAGCGGGCTACCAGTACACCGACAGATGCCATCGCGTCCGCTCGTGGGGAAGCCAACTTGGGGATATTCCAATGATGCTTTTCCAGACACCCACGGTAGACATTCGCCCCGCTGGACTCTCCACCAAAGCGCTGGCGGAACTAAAAAGTGGCGACAGGAACCTCGGACTCGGCGAGTTCGCCGCCGCGACGGGCAGCTATATCCGTGCGATGGAAGCGGCTCCCAATTCGCTCGTTGCGCGCTGGTCTCTGGGGCTCGCACTCTCCGCACTGCGCCGTAGCCCCGCACTCGCCGTCCAGCAGTACCGTGAAGCCACACGTATCGCGGAAGACGACCTGATCACAGCACTCTTGCTTCAAGGAGCACTTCAAGAATACGGTGACCGAGGTGCTGCCCAGCAGGTCTATCTCGACACCGTACGGCGCTTCAGCCGCCCTGGTCAGCCAGGCCTCGATGCCTCAGGCTCTCTAAAACGGATAGAGGCGGCGCTCAAGCAATGTCCCAACTCGCCTGTACTGGCTCTACTCCAAGGGGATGCCCTGCAAATAGAGCTTCGGTTCCAAGAAGCAGGACTCTCGTACCGACGCGCTATTGGGAGCGCCCCCTACTGGCCCAAGCCCAAAATTAATCTCGGGCTCTCTTACCTAGCTCAGGGTAAGGCAAACCAGGCGGTTCTCACACTTGAGGGAGCTCTGAAGACGGATCCAGCGAACCCACGTGCGCTTCTGGCCATGGGCGATGCTCAGTTCCAGTCTGGCAATCACAGTGGAGCACTTAAGCTATACAACCAGCTCAGCCAGGTAGAGTCTGTAGCAGTGCCCGCTGCCACCGGCGCAGCGCGGGCGAGTATGGCTCTTGGTCAGGCCAGTGTCGCCGTCAGCAATCTTAAAAGTGTGCAGAAGCGGGCTCCCAAAGACCCTACTCCCGTCGCCGCACTTGCGGATATCCAAATGAAGACGGGCAGCTTTGCTGAAGCAGCCGACTCCTATGCATCCGCACTCAAGCTCTCCGAAGAAGGCGGCCTCTTCGCAGCACGCCCGAGCCTCCAGCGCGCTCTGGCCGAGGCACAGCTCTCCGCAAAGCGCCCTACGGATGCCCAGCGAACTCTTCAGAAGGCCCTTCAGGAGGATCCGGAGAACGAGGCGCTCTGGCGTCGCCTACTGGCCCAGTCTTATCTTGAGCAAAACGACCGGCCCGCCGCCGAGATGGAGCTTAAGCGAGCCCTGAACAACGAGCGCTCACTCTTTCCCCAAGAGACCTTGCAGTCCATCGCGGCAGAGGGCTGGACGGAGAAGTTTATCGCGGGCTATCAGGCAGATCTGGCGGGTGCCCGCACCGGTGTCCGAGGATCGAGTAGCACTCAGACAGGGATCGTGGTCCGCTCCGTGCCTATCTCCAAAGAAAATGAAATCGTCGCGCTGGCGGGCCTCGCCCACTTACTGCGCTTCACCAGTGCGGTACGTGATGAGGTCAGTGTTCGGCGGGATCTGGTGCACCTCCGGGGCTCAGGAGCGGACTGGTTTCTGCTCGCACAGGCTCAAGAGAGACTGGGAGATAATGCCGACGCGCGGGCGTCGTACGGACAAGCAGGAAGAAAAGGAGATCTGTCCTCCGCGATTCAGAAGCTGGCAATCGAGAGAATCCGCAAGCTCGCCAGCCTTCCTGGACGTAGAGAGGAATAAGAAAGCAAAAAAAGCCCCGCTGAGTTTTCAGCGGGGCTTTTTTGCTTTCTAGCGCTACTTACCGAGCCATTTCTTGATCCGGTAGATAGTCGTGTCCCGGTTGATCTCCGCGATAGCTCGTGTGAGCGGAATATCTTTGGGGCAGACCTGAACACAGTTCTGTGCATTTCCGCAGCTTGCGATTCCGTCGTCGCCGGAGATGGCTTCCAGTCGCTCGTCCGCATTGAGCTTACCGGTCGGGTGCGCGTTGAAGAGCCGTACCTGGCCGATCGCAGCCGGGCCAATGAAGTTTGATTTTTCACTGACCTGCGGGCATGCCTCCACACAGCAGCCACAGCTCATGCACTGAGAAAAATGGTAGGCAAGCTGCTGATCTTTCTGTGACATGCGTTGCCCTGGCCCCAGATCATAGGTGCCATCAATGGGAATCCACGCTTGAATTTTCTTAAGATTCTCAAACATCCGGGAGCGGTCTACGACCAGATCGCGGACGGTGGGGAACTTGCTCATGGGGGCCAAGTGCAATCGTCGCGTATTGCCTTGCAGCGGCGCAACATTATCAATGAGCGCGGAGCAGGCCTGCCTCACTCTCCCATTCACGCGCACCGTACAGGAGCCGCAAACTTCCTCCAGACACGCCTGATCCCACGCCACCGGAGCGACTTTCTCGCCTTTGGTATTGACAGGATGCGCCTGAATCTCCATGAGAACCGAGATCACATTCATGCGCGGCTTGTACGGAACATCGAACAGCTCCTCATAAGAGGCCGAGTCCGGGTCTTTTTGCCGCAGAACAGTAACTTGTATGGTAACGTCGGACATTTTCTTTTCCTAGCTCGCTGTGTAGTTGCGCAGGCGAGGCTTCACCTGAGAGAGATCCACTGATTCGTAGCTGATCTTCGGATCACGCGGGTTGGCGGGATCAAATTCCGCGATGGTGGTTTTCTGGAAATTGTCGTCGTCACGCTGCACGAAATCGGGCTTGTAGTGTGCCCCTCGGCTCTCATCGCGCAGAAGTGCACCTTTCGTGATGATTTTTGCCAGAACCAGCATGTTCTTGAGCTGTCGGGTAAAGGGAATGGTCTGGTTGGACCAGGCTCCCATATCACTGATTCCGATTTTTTCGTAGCGGTCTTCCAGCTCGTCGAGTTTTTCCAGTGTGTGCTGTAGGCGGCTGTTGTAGCGAACCACAGTCACGTTTTCGGTCATGACATTGCCAAGCTCGCGCCAGAGCAAGAAGGGGTTTTCAGCACCGTTCATGCTCTTTATCTTCTCGTACTGCTCCGTGCGGGCACGCTCTTGCGCCCCTAGCTCGGACTCCGTCCCATCAGTGTGCTTACTCAGATTATCGACGTACTTGACTACGGCGGGCCCCGCGATCTGCCCACTTGTTAGGCAGGAGAGCAGCGAGTTTGCTCCTAAGCGGTTGGCACCATGGTACTGGTAGTCACACTCGCCCACGGCAAAGAGCCCGTCAATATTGGTCATGTGATAGGGCGTGGAGTCCGGGTTAGTGCCGTCGTTGACCCAGATGCCACCCATTGAGTAGTGCACCGCAGGGAAGATGCGCATAGGCACATCCCGTGGATCGTCGCCGACAAACTTCTCATAGATTTCCAGCACGCCTCGTAGCTTTTCATCCAGCTTCTTACGGTCCAGGTGGGTGACATCAAGATAGACCTGATTCTCCCCAAAGACCCCCATCTTCTCATCAACACACTTGGCGAAGATCTCGCGAGTGGCGATATCGCGAGGAACAAGGTTGCCGTACTTGGGGTACTTTTCTTCCAGGAAATAGAGCCGCTCGCTCTCGGGGATGTTCTGTCCTTGACGTGGGTCGCCCGGAGTCTTGGGAACCCAGACACGCCCGCCCTCGCCTCGCACGGACTCGGAGATCAGCCGGAGCTTGTCTTCCCCGGGAACCGCTGTCGGGTGAACTTGAACAAACTCCCCATTGGCATAGCGTGCTCCCTGGTGAAAGATTGCGCCTGCCGCCGTTCCTGTGTTGATC
>JANNDD010000201.1:0-6986 GCA_031387365.1 Armatimonas sp.
GCCAGAATCGTCAGAAGAAACAGCACCCACGCCATCGCGCAGGCCAGGCCCATGCGGAAGAACTCGAAGGCGTTTTGGTAGAGAGAGAGGGCATAAAACAGCGTGGCTTTATCCGGGCCGCCCTTGGTCATGAGAAATGTCTGGGTGAAGTACTGGAAGGTGCCGATCACCCCTAAGATGAGGTTGAAAAAGATCACCGGGGAGAGTGAGGGCAGCGTAATATGACGCAACTGCTGCCACGAGCTTGCCCCATCCAGCTCCGCCGCTTCGTAGTAGTCTTGGGGGACGCCTTGAAGCGCGGCAAGATAGATCACCATGCTCCCGCCCACGCCCCATAAGTCCATCAGAATAATCGCAGGCTTTGCCCAGAGCGGTGAGGCGAGCCAGGTTGGTGTCGGGAGATGCAGCGCACGCAGCGCCTCATTGATCAGCCCATGCTCGGGATTGAGTAGCCAGAGCCAGAGCATCGAGCTGGCCACGGTGGGCACCAGTGACGGCAGATAGAAAATTGTCCGAAAGAGCGCCATACCCTTGAGCTTCTGGTTGAGCAGGAGCGCCAGCGCCAGTCCTATAGTCAGTGCCAGAGGCAGCTCTAGAAATAAGAACGCCGTATTGCCCAGCGACGGCCAGAACGTCTCGGTGTCGGTGAAAAGCTCTTTGTAGTTCTCTAAACCCACCCAGCGCGGTGGCGAGAGCACGCGGTAGTCCGTGAAGCTCAGAAAGAGCGTCGCGAGCACGGGCCCAATTGTAAAGACCACAAGTCCAATGAGCCAGGGGGTGAGGAAGAGATATGCCGTGCGCCTCATCTATACTTCTCCAGCTCGCGGGAGACTTTGGCTTGAACGGTCTTGAGCGCTTCTTGCGGGGATTTTCTGCCGTAGCGCACCGCGTCGCAGGCTGCCGTTAGCTCACTTTGGTAGAGAGCGGCGACGGGAAGCACCGGGAAGTGGGTGGCGCGGGGACTGTCGGCTAGATCTAAAAACCGAGCAAAGAGCGCTCGCCAGGGAGCGCCGGTTCTTAGCGCGGGCTCTTGCAAGATCGCACGCTGGTTGGGAACTCCGTGCATCGTGCTGGCGAACGTGAGCTGCCCGGCCCTGGTCTGACTCCACTTGAGAAACGCAAAGGCCACGTCGGTTTGCTTGCCCTCGCGCGGCAGGCAGAAGAGATTGCCTCCGAGCCAGGCCGTGCCTGCGAGTTTGGGAGAGTCTGCGGGGTAGGGAAGCGGCGCAACCCCGATTTCTTCACCTGGGGTGTATTTATAGACCCAGTTCGCGTTCCACTGGCCGGAGAACTCCATGGCGGCAAGGCCCTTAAAGAACGGGTTGCTGGAGCCCATGTCCTCGGCAAAGCCCGCCGAGAACGCCTCCACGGCCTCGTTGCCACCCTGCGCATCCATCAGCCTCTTGTACCAGCGGATGCCCTCGATATTGCGTGGATCATCGGCGGTAAGGCGCTCGGTTTTTTCATCCCAGAACCGTGCCCCGGCGGCTCCGAGCAGCTGAACGGCTTCCGGGGGGCGTAGGCCGATCTGGGTGATGCGCCCGGTGCTATCGCGCTTTGTGAGGCGTTTGCAAAGCTCCTCTAGCGCTTCGAGCGTGCGCGGTGGCTCTTGCACGAGCTTTTTGTTGTAGAGTAGCACCATACAGTCCAGCAGATAGGGAATCGCGTAGAGCTTGCCTCGGAAGCGACACTGACTCAGTGCGCCTGGTGTGAAGTCTGTCTCTTTGAGTCCGGCAGCGGCAAAGAGATCATCCAGCGGGCGCAGTGCCTTGTTGGCGGCGAGCGCCCCCAGCGCTGAGGGGTCTTTGAGCGTGAAGAGGTCGGGAGGAGCGCCTGCGACTAAGGCACGAATGGTTTTATCATCGCTCACGGAGGGCAGGTTTGTGATTGTTGGGTCGTAGGCACGCAGAACGCTGCGAAAGACCTCCTCCTCATCACCGCCCCACATGCTCCAGACACGCAGGCGATTGCTGGACGGAGAATTTTTGCAGCCTGCGGCAAGAGCAAGGGCGAGGAGAGCGGCGGTGCGCATGGGCACATACTAGCGTAAGTGTACAGATCAGACAAGGCTTTTATTGCGCAGTGCATTGACGGAGGTTCCCGCAGCGTTTACAATGCTTGCATGATCTCTCTTTCGCACGGTAAGCTGGCAGTGCTCGCCCTTGCCAGTTTGATGAGCTTTGCAGCGCTTGCCGCACCACAAAAGCCAGAACGGGTACGTTTTAACCGCGATATTCGTCCGCTTCTCTCGGATAATTGTTTTGCGTGCCATGGGCCGGACAAGAACAAGCGTGTTGCCAATCTTCGTCTGGATCAGCCCAATAAGAGCATTATTCCCGGGGATATTCTTGGCAGCGAGCTGGTGCGGCGCATCAATCAACCTGAAGGAGATAGGTTGCAGATGCCGCCGAGCTACTCGCACAAGGCGCTCACGGCGGCACAGAAGCGGCTCTTGATGCGCTGGATTGGCGAGGGCGCGAAATACGAGGGGCACTGGGCATGGCAGGCACTCTTGCCCTCTAGTCCAAGTCCACGTCTGACAGGGAGAATAGATGGATTTATTCGAGCGTGCTTGGCCAAAGAGAGGCTAGCGCCTGCGCCCGTGGCAGACAAGGCGACGCTGATTCGGCGCGTGAGCTTGGATTTAACGGGATTGCCGCCAACACAAGAGCAGGTGACAGCGTTTTTGACGAACACGCGACCAGACGCCTATGAAAAACTCGTGGATGCGCTTTTAGCCTCGGCGGCGTATGGGGAGCGCATGGCGGTGCCGTGGCTAGACCTCGTGCGCTACGCCGATACGGTAGGCTACCACGGCGACCAGAACATGAACGCTTGGGCCTACCGAGACTGGGTGATAGAGGCGTTTAACACCAACATGCCCTTTGATAGATTCACACGTGAGCAGCTTGCCGGGGATCTTCTGCCAAACCCGACACCAAGCCAGCTCACGGCGACTTGTTTCAATCGTTTAAACATGGTCACCCGTGAGGGTGGAGCGCAGCCCAAGGAGTACCTGCATAAGTACGCCACGGATCGCGTCCGCACCGTCGGGATGGCGTGGATGGGCATGACCACAGGCTGTGCGGAGTGCCACGATCATAAGTACGATCCGTTCACGCAGCGAGATTTTTACGCGCTCGCCGCCTATTTTGCCGATGTCAAACAGTGGGGCGTCTATGCCGACTATGGCTACACTCCGAACCCGGATCTGCGCGGCGTGAACAACGACTACCCGTTCTTCCCTGAGATCACGGTGGAGAGCAAGTATCTCAAGGCGCAGATCGCCCAGAAGCAGCGTGAGATCGAGACACTGGCCGCGCCACTTTTGGTGAGCCAGAGCTGGTTGGGGGAGCTCAATGCCTATGTCCAGGCCAATTCCGACGGCTGGGAGAGCGATGAGCGCGTGGTGCTGACGGGCAACAAGGCCGCCGATGCCGTGCGAGAGTTTTCGCCAAAGGTACGGCAGCTCGCTAGTGTTCGATTAGAGCTTTTGCCCGTTGAGAAGAGCCTTTTTCGGAAAGGTGTGCGCTCCGAGACCGTGAACTTGAGCCTGGCAATTCTCGGCAAAGATGGCAAGACCCGCCCTGTTGCCATCCGTCACGCCGCCGCGAGTGCCTTTGAGCCAATCTACCGAAACTCTTTTGCAGTGCTAGGAGTGCACCGGGGCTGGAAGCTCGCTGATACCCAGGCCGGTTCATCACAAGCAGCGGTCTATCGCCTTGAGAAGCCGATCATACTCGCAGAGGGCGAGAGCCTGCGTGCCACGCTACCAAACTGTGATCTTGCCTGTTTTCGTCTGAGCACCTCGCCGCTCGTGCCGCGCGACCCCGATGGTCTGACGCTTCCCGATAAAGCGCTTACACCTCGGGATTACTTGCTTGCCACTGCCTCCGATGCCGATTTATTTGCTAAAGCCAAGGGATTGGAAGCCGAAATTATCAACTACCGCAGTGGCCGCACGCCCGTGATGGTGACGGAGCGTGCAAAAACGCCCCTCATCATGCGCGTGGTGCCGCGTGGCAACTGGCAGGATGAGACGGCTCCTGTTGCGAATCCAGCGACACCACGATTTTTAACCTCTCCTTCCCAGCCCTCCTCTCCCGGGCGCTCCTTCGTCGCTGGGAAAGGAGGGAGCCAGAGGGCAGATTCAAGCCCCTTTCCCAAGGAGGAACGACTGCCTGGGAGAGGGGTTGGGGAGAGGTCAACGCGCTTGGAGCTTGCCAACTGGCTGATGGACAAAAATAATCCGCTCACGGCGCGGGTCTTTGTCAACCGGCTCTGGAAGCACTTTTTTGGTGTCGGGCTCTCCGCGAGCGTGGAAGATGTCGGTGGGCAAGGGGAGCCACCCAGCCACCCGGAGCTTCTGGACTGGCTGGCGCGGGACTTCCAAAAAGACTGGAATATCAAGCGCACCGTCAAGCAGCTTGTGCTCAGTGGGACCTACCGACAGTCGTCAAAGAGTAGCGCCTTGCAGCGGTCACGCGATCCACAGAACCGCCTGTTGGCATCGCAGAACCCACGGCGACTGGAAGCCGAGTTTGTGCGCGACAATGCGCTGGCGATTGCGGGGCTCCTCAATAAATCGCTTGGAGGGCCACCGGCTAAACCGTATCAACCCGCCGGGTACTACGCGCCTTTGCAGTTCCCCGATCGTGATTACACCTCTGAGACAAACGGCTCACAGTGGCGGCGCGGGGTCTACATGCACTGGCAGCGGACGTTTTTACACCCCATGCTCGCCAGCTTCGATGCGCCTAATCGTGACGAGCCATCTTGTACGCGCACACAAGCCAACACGCCCCAACAGGCACTTACCTTACTGAATGACCCTGAGTTTGTCGAGGCGGCCCGTGTCCTCGCCGCAAGTCTGAAGGGCAAGACCGACGATGCTAAGCTCCTGGAGATCTACCAGCGAGCAGTTGCTCGTAGCCCCAAGCCGCAGGAGAAAGCCTCATTGCTCGCCTTTCTTGCCAAAGTCCGCAACGAGTATGCCGCCCGCCCCGACGATGCGAAGAAGCTGCTCGCCATCGGTCTTGCGCCCACGCCAACGGGTAATGCGCCTGAGATCGCCGCGTGGACCAGCGTCTGCCGCGTCGTACTGAACCTACACGAGACGATCACGAGGTATTAAGTTATGTTTGATGAACAAGAATTTGTCCGAAGCGTCAACCGGCGCACTTTTTTAAAGCAGTCTGCCTACGGTGTGGGCGGACTGGCGCTAGGAGCACTACTCGGACGCGAAGCGCAGGCCCAAAGCTCCCCCGCCTGGCGGGGGGCGGGGGGTAGGATAAAGCGTGTCATTCATTTGTGTATGGCGGGTGGCCCGAGCCACTTAGAGACATTTGACTGGAAACCCAAGCTGCGCGAGCTGCACGGTCAGCCGTTTCCTGCGAGCTTTACGAAGGGCCAGCAGCTTGCTCAGCTCCAGAACACGGTCTTGAAAGCCTTTGGACCGCAGCATGAGTTCGTGCGCTACGGCAAGAGCGGCCTAGAGCTCAGTAGCGCCTTGCCGATGATCGGGAGCCTCGCGGATGAGATCTGTGTTGTGAAGTCTATGGTGACCGAGCAGATCAACCACGACACGGCGCATGCGTTTATGAACTCGGGGTCAATTCTGAAGAGTCGTCCGTCTATGGGCTCCTGGGTGCTCTACGGACTTGGGGCCACCACGCAGAACCTTCCCGGTTTTATTGTTCTGACATCGCAGGGGCGGGGCGGAGCACAGCCCGTCTCAGCGCGGCAGTGGTCGTCGGGTTTTCTGCCCAGCAAGTTCCAGGGTGTGCAGCTCCAGACACGCGGTGATGCCGTGCACTTTGTCGGGAGCCCGGAAGGCGTCTGTCAGAGCACACAGCGCTTGGTCGTTGAGGAAATTGCGCGGCTCAACGGGATGCTCGCCGCTAAGAAGACCGACCCGGAGATCGCCACACGCATCGCGCAGTACGAGCTTGCCTTTAAGATGCAGGCGTCGGTGCCGGAGCTCACTGAGATGGGAAACGAGACCCAGGCGACACTCGATCTCTACGGCGTGAAGAAGCCTGGCGATGGCACGTTTGCGAGCAACTGTCTGCTCGCCCGCAGATTAGCCGAGCGCGGGGTGCGCTTTATCCAGCTCTACCACCGCGGCTGGGACCACCACGGCGGCGTCAAGAACGCCATCACGCCGGCCGCCGACGAGTGCGATAGAGCTTCTTGGGCGCTGATCACGGACTTAAAGCAGCGCGGGATGCTCGACGACACGCTCATCATCTGGGGCGGGGAGTTTGGCCGTACCCCGATGGGCCAAGGCGATGGGCGCGACCACCATATCAACGCTTTCTCGATCTTTATGGCAGGCGGCGGTATCAAAGGCGGCACCACCTACGGCAACACCGACGAGCTGGGCTACAAGTCCGTCGAGAACGTCGTGAGTGTCCACGATCTGCACGCCACGATGCTCCACCTCTTCGGCGTAGACCACGAGCGCTTCAGTGTCAAGTTCCAGGGCTTAGACGCCAAGCTCAGCGGCGTCGAACCTGCACGTGTCGTCAAGGACATCCTGGCGTAAAGAAAAGTGTTAAAATTCTGTCATGAATGAGCTGACACACTCCGAGTTTGAGCACCAGTTGGCCACCGATACTGCGCGTCTTCAGGAAGAGACCGGAGAGTTACGGGAGCGGCGGGTTCGTCTGGAGCATCTGCTTCAGCGTAAACAGGCTCTCGTCAGTCGTCTGAGCGGCATTCTAACCGAGGTTACGGAGGAGCGGCGGCTGATCCAGGCTGAAGAACTCACTCTCCTCTCTGCCCGAAAATGACCGCCGCCCTTCGCCGCCAGGTTCGTGTTCGCTTCCGATTCGCCTGCGCCTACTGTGGTGTTACGGAGGCATCCGTTGGTGCGCAGCTGACCATAGATCACTACCAGCCGCGTTCGGCGCAAGGGACGGACGATCTGGAGAACTTGGTCTACGCCTGCCCTGCTTGTAACCAGTTCAAAGGTGAGGTCTGAA
>JANNDD010000226.1:0-1415 GCA_031387365.1 Armatimonas sp.
AAGACAAAATCGTCGTTTCTGAAAAAAATGAGGAACTCTCTCTTGGTTTTGATGGTCAGCCTTGACAGGCTTTCTTCCCGTTGTAAAGAACCACAGGGCTGAAAGCCCGGGGCTTTAGCCCGTGGTTCTTTACTCAGGGCAAGGAAGGGGGAGGTAGGTGGGGGTCTTCAACCCTCAATGGGACAGGGAGGGTGGCTTGGAGTGAGGAACGAGCGCAGAGCCGGGTGGGTTCTGGTGGTAAAATCCACTATGGACGAAGGGCTAGTGGAAGACGAACTGTGGAGTGCCCGTGAAGTCGCCCGGTTTCTGAGCCTCTCGTTGTGGGAGATCGAGAAACTACGGCGTGTTGGGACGCTCAGCGCGACGAAGCACTGGCCGTTTGGGTGGCGCTACTCATCACTGGCCGTGATGGGCTATTTCGAGAGCCTGCCTTGGGCGGAGCCCTCTGTGATTGTGGCAAGGCAGCCACTCACTCCCGAAGAATCAACGCAAGCAATGTTCGGAGAGATTATAAAGCTTGCTAAACAGCTTGAGCAGGAAGCACTAGCAGGGCAGGAGGAGGTCGTTCAGGCAGACGATAGTGATGCGCCTCCGATTATTAAGATAGTCAATGCGATTCTTTCCAATGCGATTGAATACGGCGCATCGGACATTCACCTTGAGCCCATGCTATACAGTCTGCGGATTCGGTTTCGCGTGGGAGGGGTGCTGAAAGAAGTAATGCATGTCCCGAAGCTGGTTCAGAATCATTTTGTTCGGCGCGTGATGGTGATGGCGGATATTGATCTAGCTCGGTTGTTCGTGCCTCAGGTTGGAACCATCAGACTCCAGCACAATCGCAAGGACTATAACCTGCGTGTCACTGCGATAGCGACACTGTATGGGCACACGGTGACGGCAAGAATAATGGACTCCGCTCTGCCCCGAAAAGGCTTGCAAGCACTGGGAATGCTGGCTGAGCATCAGATGCCGCTGGAGATGCTTCTCACGTCGGCGGGCGGGCTGTTTCTCTTCGTGGGGCCGAGCGCCAGTGGAACCACCACGACGGTGGCGGCGTGTCTGCACTATCTGAACGAAATCGAGCGGGCTATCTACACCATTGAGCAGCCGGTTGAGTACGAGCTTCCCGGTGTCACGCAGATTCAGCTCAACCCGTTTTGTGGCCACACGCTCGATAAAGCCCTCAAGACCGTGCTTCGTGCCCGTCCCGATGTTTTGTTTCTAGGCAGTATCCACGATGCCGAGAGCGCCCGCGCCGCTGTGGAAGCCGCCGAGGCGGGGATCACGGTTCTCACCACGATGCGCTGCACCAATATCCCCACGGTCTTCACGCTGCTGGAGCGCTACGGAGTTGCGCCACAAGTACAAGCGCGGCTGGTGCAAGTGGTCGTCAATCAGTGCTTTGCTCGCTCTCA
>JANNDD010000283.1:0-2639 GCA_031387365.1 Armatimonas sp.
GTCGGCGGAGGCGGAGCGGAAGCTGCGGCCTCTCTACGATGAGCTGGTGAGTGTCCGGCGCGAGCTGGATGGGGTCGAGAAAGAGATTCGCGAGAGCGGCGATGTCCCGGCGCTGCTGGGAGAGATTCGGCGCAAACGGATTGAGCGGGTGCGCTCGGCGCGGGTGGTCAAGAAAGTGGAGCGCGAGGCGGCGCGGGTCAAGAAGCAGGAGCAAGACGCGCTCTGGCGACGAACCAGCCTGCCACATCTCGGGCGCGGCGTCTCCGGCGGCCTCGCATTCGCCGAAGGTGAAATCGAGAAACTGTGTGCGGCGATGGGCCTGATCGAGCGCGAGCTGGCGTGGCTTTGCTACCAGCGACCCGCGTCGAAAAGTAGCCACTACTCGCTCTTTACGATTCCTAAGAAGCGTGGCGGCAAGCGCGTACTAGCCTCGCCTAAGAGCAAGCTGCGCCAGGCGCAACGCTGGATTTTATCGGAAGTGCTGACAAAGCAGACACCGCACGTCGCTGCGACGGCGTTCTCGCCCGGCGCATCCGTGGTGAAAAACGCCGAGCCGCACACGGGGAAATCTGTCGTCGTGAAGCTGGACTTGCAGGACTTTTTTCCGTCGCTGGGCGTCAAGCGTGTCAAGAACTACTTCGAGCATCTGGGCCATAGTGAGGGAGTCGCCACCGTTCTCGCGCTCCTCTGCACCGACTGCCCACGGGTTATTGTCGAGTTCGACGGCGAGAAAAAGTTCGTTGCCGTGGGGCCGCGTGGCGTCCCGCAGGGCGCACTCACCAGCCCCGCGCTCTCGAACCTACTCGTGCAGAAGCTGGACAAGCGGCTCACGGGCGCGGCGCAGAAGCTCGGATTTGTCTACACACGCTACGCCGACGATCTGACGTTCTCCCACACCGACAACAGTGCACCTGTTGGGCTGCTGCTCACGCTCGCCCGTCAGATCGTCGCGGATGAGAAGCTTACCGTTAATGAGAAGAAGACTCAAGTGCTGCGTGCGTCGGATCGCCAGATCATCACGGGCCTTGTGGTCAATGGCGAGCAAGGCGTGCGCCTCTCCCGCGACGATGTCCGAAAGTTCCGCGCCATCCTCCACCACTGCGACACCGAGGGTTTCGAGAAAGTCAGCGAGCGCCTGGGCCGAAGCGCCCAAGCCTACTGCCAGGGCTATCTCGCATTCATCAAAATGGTTCGCCCCGAACTCGCCGAGAAGCTGGTCACAGCGCATCCGTGGATAAGAAGCACCGCATGATCGTCCTACCCGCAGATGCTACCGACGAGCAGATCAAGCAGCTTGTGATTGACTGGATTGCCGGAGTCGCTGAGGAGCGCTACGAAGAGGCACTGGGTATGCTGTATCAGGGAAACATCAATCCATTTTGGGACTCTGCTGATCCCGATGGCCAGCGCTGGACACCAGAGCTTCTTCGATTAGCAATTGCCTCGGACGGTTGTTTGGATGAATCTGTAGATGAAGGCTATTGTGCGGCCCCTGTGACGGCAAAGGTTGAGAAAAGCTTTGCGAAGCATTATCGTTTCTATTGGCTTTCCGACGAGTACCCCCATTTTGGGGAATATACGATTGTTGACTATGCAGGCATCATCCATTGTGATCTGCCCCTCACGAACCCTGATCCAAAACTAGACTACACGGGAGATCTTGTGAGCTCCTTAACACTCCGAATGTATGTTCGACGAATTCACAGTGGCCTCGCACTAGAGCTTTCTACGATTCATTGCATGTAACCTTATGGGAGCCCGGAACGGGCTTTGCGGCGCGGAGCGCCATTGCAGACGCCGGTTTCAACCGTCGGCGATGATGAGAAAGAGCGCCCCAAGGACGCGCAGAATACAGCATGCTCTGCGCATCTTCGGGACGCTCCCAACCCTGTGCTGGGGATTTCTAATCCGCGGCGGGCTTCTCTGCTATTGTGATGCCTAGCTCCTTGAGCTGCTCGGGCTCCACCTCCGAGGGGGCGTCCATCATGGGGTCGTAGCCGCCGCCCATCTTGGGGAAGGCGATTACCTCACGGATATTCTCTTCGTCGCAGAGGAGCATGACCAGCCGGTCCAGACCCGGTGCCATCCCAGCGTGGGGCGGTGCGCCCAGTGCGAAGGCATCGAGCATGTGCCCGAAGCGGCTGTGGATCTGCTCAGGCGTCAGGCCCATCTTCTCGAATACCTTCACCTGGATCTCCGGGACATGGATACGAACCGCGCCCGACGCGCACTCGGTGCCGTTGCAGACCATGTCGTAGCACTGGGCGCGCATGGCTAAGGGGTCGGTCTCGAACTTATCTAAATCCTCGGCTTGGGGCATGGCAAACGGGTTGTGTGCAAACGTCAGCTTGCCCGTCTCTTCGTCTTTTTCGAAGACCGGGAAGTCCACGATCCAACAGTAGGCGAGCTTGTTCTTGTCGATCAGCCCCAGCTTGCCGCCGATAAAGCGGCGCAGGCGGTCCAGCACCTTGGCGACCGTCTCCGGCTGGTCGGCAATAAAGCCCACTAAGTCGCCCGGTTGCGCCTCAGCGGCGGTGACCAGCGCTTCTTTCTCGGTGTCACTTAAAAACTTCGCGACGGGGCCACGGGTCGCCTTGCCTTCTTCGTCTACCAGGAAGTAGGCCATCCCCTTTGCGCCC
>JANNDD010000285.1:0-1018 GCA_031387365.1 Armatimonas sp.
GGGGTCAAAAATCCGGCGGGCACTAAGCTGGTCGGGCGGCTCATGTCTGGCGAGGTCTCCCTAGAGCACTTGGAGCAGCGCATCTACGACAAGCTCAAGAATCCGTTTAAATAGGCATGCCGTACACCCCGATTTTAGCCACGCTAGGCTACGTACTCTCACCCGATCGCAGTGCGGTCTTGCTGATCCACCGCAATGCCCGCCCCGACGATCCCGCGCTGGGAAAGTACAACGGCCTCGGGGGCAAGCTCGAACCAACGGAAGACGTCGCCGCTGGGATGAAGCGCGAGCTGCACGAGGAGGCGGGGATTTCCGTGACGGAGATGTGTCTCCGGGGGACGCTCTCTTGGCCCGGTTTTGGCAAGAGTGGCGAGGACTGGTTCGGGTTTCTCTTTGTGATTACGGCGTTTACCGGCAGTGTCAGTGTCGGCAACGACGAAGGCACGCTGAGCTGGCAGCCGCTGGCAAAGCTGCTGAGTGGCGAGCTGCCACTCTGGCCCGGTGACAAGCACTTTCTACCGCTGGTCTTTGACGACGACCCGCGGCCTTTTCATGGGGTGATGCCCTACGAGAGCGGCAAACCCGTCGCCTGGAGTTTTACACGATGAGTGCGCCTATTATTTGCCGCTGGCAGGCACTGCCCTGGCTCGTTGCCCATGAAGAGGCCGCGGGAGTGGAGTCGCTGGAGACGACGCTCGATCTGAACCTGACAACCTGCACGGTGGCGCTCACCGCTGAGGGGGTTCAGTTTCCCGATGGGCCACTGGTGCTTTGGGATGCCGTTAGGGAAGTGGCCGATCACGACACGGGCTGCTTTAGTGTCAACACCGACGGCACTTTGGAGCGGGCCTATATTTTCTCACCCACCACCCGCCGCGCCGTCTCGCTCTGGGGACAGCCGGAAGGGGCTCCGACTGTCTTGGTGGCGGGCTTTCCGATGCACCGCACCAAGCGCACGGATCCGTGGCAGGACACCCAGAATAAGATCGCGGCGTGCCAGCCGGTGAGCGGGCGTGTG
>JANNDD010000296.1:0-1637 GCA_031387365.1 Armatimonas sp.
ACAAGCAAAAAGCCAGCAAGAGTAACCAGCCGGTGATGTGTTTCATGCTCCCATCAAACCGGAAACTTATGAATCAGGCATGAAGGCAGCTACTTAGCACTTTTTCACCGCCCACGTTCTGTGGGCAGTGAAAAAGTGCACCTTGACAGTTTTAGGTTGCAGTGATAAAATCTGACCGCCTGGCCAAAAAATAATTCACACGGCCAGGAAGATTTTCTACAATGAAGTTTTCTTTCCGTATTTTAGTAGTTATGAGCACCCTCGCACTAATCGCATCGGCGATCTGGCCCGCGAGCCGCGCGGCGCAGGACGAAAAAAACACCGGGCACCCTGCGTTTATGAGCCCGCAAGCCTCGCCGATTGTGGTAAGTGGCAACCGGGTCTTTGTGGCCAACACACCCGCCGGAACGCTAGACGTGATTGATGCCAAGAGCCGCAGGATCGTGAAGCGGATCACGGTGGGAGTGGAGCCGGTCAGTGTCGCGGTTCGGCCCGATGGCAAAGAGGTCTGGGTCGCCAACCATCTCTCGGACTCGGTGAGTGTGGTGGACACCGACTCCAAGAGCCCGACCTATCTTCAGGTACTCGCCACGATCCAGGACATTGACCCAGCGACCAAGGCGACGCGCTTTGACGAGCCGGTGGGAATCGCCTTTGCCAGCAACGAGAAAGCCTATGTCGCGCTCTCGTCGGCCAACCAGATCGCGGTGATTGACGTAAAAGCGCGCCAGCTCACCAAGCGCCTGACAATCACGGCGCAAGACCCGCGTGTGCTTGTGGTGAAGGGCGGCAAGCTCTATGTCCTGCTCTTCGAGTCTGGCAACCAGACCCAGCTCTCCGGGGGCACCAAGCCGTTTGACAGCAAGCTCGTGACGTTTGACGCTTACGAGCACTCGATCTTTAACAACAACGTGCTCTCCGTGGGCCACGTGGTGGATATTGTCAAGCACCCGAAAGTGCCCGACCGCGATCTGTATATTTTTGATATCAAGACCGACACCCTGGTCGAGACGGTGAGTACGCTGGGGACGCTACTCTACGGCCTGACCGTGGACTCCAAGGGCCGTGTCTTTATCGCCCAGACCGATGCCCGCAACGATGCCAATGGGCGCTCGGGGACGAAAAAACACGGCCTGAAAGAGCTGGAGAACCGTCCCTTTCTGAATCGCATTACGTGCGTCGCGCCCTCCGCCACTCCCGCGTTCTTTGACCTAGAGCCCGCGCTCCCCAGTCAGCCCACCCCCGATCAGGCACTCGCCACACCTTTCGCTGTCCAAGTCAGCGACGATGATGCCACGCTGATTGTGTCGGCGGCGGGCTCGGACAAGCTCTTTACCGTGGATGCCAAGACCGGCGCAGTTCTCGGGCGAGCCGATGTAGGAGCCGTGCCGCAGGGGATTGCGCTGGAGCCGGGCAAGCTCTCTCGCGCCTGGGTGCTCAACGCCGCCGCCAACACGGTCTCGGTGGTGGAGGTTGATAACTCCGCCGCGCCCAAGCCTCTCGCGACGATCCCGCTCGACGACCCAACTCACCCCGCCGTGAAGCGTGGCCGGATCGCGTTCACCACGGCCAAAGCGTCGTCCAATGGGACATTCTCTTGCGCAAGCTGCCACCCCGACGGCCACACGGACCAGCTT
>JANNDD010000368.1:0-12114 GCA_031387365.1 Armatimonas sp.
CTCAGAATCGGAGCCTGTGCAGGCTGGGTGTTGGGGGCGTTGATCACGGCTCCCGTCGGGCTCATCGGCTTCTGGGCATTGAGAACGCCAGAGCTCTTAGCGAAGAGAAAACCCGCCACACCCACCAAGACGATCCCAGAGATCAGCGCGGCCAGCCCGGCCTTGTTCATCCCACTTGCCTGCTGCGGCTGCTGTGCCACGGGCTGCGTGTAGAGTGTCGGCTGGGGCCGCGCCGCAGAGCCTGGCGTGGCTGCACTCGCCGGTGATGGCGTTGCCGCCGCTACCGCCGCGCCGCAGATATTGCAAAATCGTGCCATCGCGGGCGCTTCCGTCCCGCATGCTTTACACCGAGCCATTGCTTTTACACTCCACAGAGAAAATGCCCCTGCTTACACTGACGAATAAGCAAGGGCTTTGGTTTCGGTTCTCTAACTTTTTTTTCGCTCCCATGAACGGGAGCGTCTTATTGTCGCTTCGCGACACAAAGGCCCTCTGGGCCATACAGAGTTGATTCGGGATGGGCGGCACGCCCTTTGTGTCCGAGGCACGAGGACAATAAGACGCCCCGGTTCATCGGGGCGAAAAAAAGTTAAATACTCTTCCAGGCACGGTCATCCGACGAAGCCTTCACCGCGTCGAGCACTCTTTGACACTTGAGACCATCGTTGAAGTCCGGGTGGAACTCCGCGCCTGTGGTCCAGGCTTGCAACATATCGTGGATCAAGTTGATAAACGTGTGCTCATAGCCGATGATATGCCCGACGGGCCAGTAGTTGCCCGTGTAGGGATGGCTACCATCGGTGGTCTGAATGGTGCGAAAGCCTTTGAGCTCTGTGGGATCGTCGTGGTTGTAGTACTCCAGCTCGTTCATGCGCTCCATGTTGAAAACAATCGAGCCTTTAGAGCCATTGATCTCAAACTTGTTGTGGTTCTTGCGCCCGGCAGCTAGACGAGTCGCCTCAAAAGTGCCCACTGCGCCGCCCGCAAAACGCGCCAAAAAGATCGAGCTATCGTCCACGGTCACATCGCCCATCTGATCGCTAGCCTTTCCGCCCAGCCGGTCATCGGACTCCGCGAGAATCGGACGCTGCTTGATAAACGTGTCCATCATTCCGCTCACCTCAGTGATATCGCCCACCAAATAGTGCGCCAGATCAATCGAGTGCGCCACCAGATCGCCGTGGGAGCCGGAGCCCGCGATATCGCCCTGCAGGCGCCAGACAATCGGGAAGTTGGGGTCGAGAATCCAGTCCTGTAGATACACGCTGCGCCAGTGGTAGATCTTGCCCAAGACGCCGTCCTGGATCATTTGTTTTGCCAGCTTGATGGCGGGAACCCCACGGTAGTTGAAGCAAGTGGCGTTGCGCACTCCGGCGGCGTTCACGGCATCGCACATCTGCTGCACTTTATCCACAGAACTCGCCAGTGGCTTCTCGCAGAAGACCATTTTCCCGGCCTTCGCGGCGGCAATTGCGATCTCGACATGCGTGTCACCGGGCGTGACAATATCAATGATATCAATATCATCCCGCTCTACCAGCTTGCGGTAATCTGTCTCGTAGCTCTCGAAGCCAAACTTCTCCGCCGCCGCTTTTACTTTCTCTTCACTGCGCCCACAAAGCGCCTTCAGAACGGGCTCCACGCCCAGCTCCGGGAAGAAGCGATGGAGCTGACGGTAGGCATTGCTGTGTGCTTTGCCCATAAACTGATACCCCACCAAACCAATACGAACCTGTTTTGCCATGTGTTTGTTTCCTCGAAAAAACGTAGGGGTTTATTCGCGCAAGAAGCGCTCATTTCCTTCTGGCTAACCGCCGCTTTCAATCGGTGCTTAAAATCCAGTGAGCGCGGGGAGATTGATCGTGAAGCCGAGCTGCTGGTTTTGCCTACGCCACGTGAGCCGGGGCTCAATGGTTTTCCCGCGCCAGCCCAGTGCCACCTCGGAGTCGAAGAGCTGATGGCTTTGAATGTCCCAGCGGCCTAAAAGCGCAATCGTCAGGCTACCTACTTGGGTCTGCCCTCGGAGCTGCGCCTCATTGACGGCTTCTAGCGTGTCGAAGAGAAAGGGAGACTGGCCCTTTGCGCGGCGAAGCGCTAGCCCACCCGAGAGACCCGTCTGAAGTGAGAAGCCGTAGTCCGTCGAGAGCCGCAGCTCCGAGATGCTGTAGTGGGCGCGTGGGTAGCGCTGCTCCGTCTGTCCGAGAAAGACATTTGCCTGGCCCTGCCTGCCTAGCCGAAACCGGGGTGCCTCCCAGCCCAGTGCGGCCACCAGGCGATTGGCCTTGACCTGCTTCCCAGAGCCATCCAGCCGCTTCTCCTGTGCGGGGCCGCCGCCCAGAGTCGCCAGCCAGCCGCCCTCGCCGCGTTGTCCGGGTACCCGCCCCGTAAGCAGTGCTTCGGGCAGGCGTGAGCGTAACAAGAACCCACTGCGCCGCACGAACTCCCGGTTGGACTCCACGGCGGCATTGAGAGTGAGGCTCGGTGTAGTCTGGCGAGGCAGGGGGTCGAGTGTCGCGGGGGAGCTCAAGCTCGCGGCGTAGCGGCGCACCGAGAGATCGGCGGCGGCAGGGGGGCGGGCGACGATAAAAGGCCGTACACGCTCCTCGAAGCTGCGCTCTTTTTGAGTGGAGTTGCGCAGGCCCGTGAAAAGCGAAGGCGCTTCTGGCTCCAGCGATTTTGCCTGCCCGAGGAGCTCCCGACGAACCGTGACCAGCGCGTTCCAGCTCTGTTTGGTTGTAGACTCGACAAGGAATATCCCCTGCGCCCCCCCGACGGGCGCAAAAGGCAGACGCACGCCCGCTGCCACACCCGAGACCCGCGAGGTTCGGTAGAGAATCGGCAGATCCAGGCTCTGCCCTTGACGTTGTTTGTCGTAGCGGGGCGTCAGGGCAAGCTTTGGCAGCGTGATCAGCCGGTTTCCTAGTAACCGCACGGTCGCGTTCTCAAGAAACAGCCGCCCACTTCCCGGCTGGGAGCGCACACGATCCGCCGAGATCTCGATCTCCCCCCGAGGCTCCGGCCCCGGCACAAAGAGCAACCGTCGCGCCTCAGCCCCCGTCTCACTAGAGAAGCGTAGCTCACCTGCCGCAAGATGAATCACAGGTGAAAAGAGTTTCGCCTCCGAGAAGAAGAAGCTAAAGCCCCCTTTATCCAGTGATTTTGTTGCCAGATCGAGCCCTCCGATCTTGAGATTCTTCCCCTCGATCCGTTCAGTGCCCAGCTTTGCCAGAACACTCCCCGTAGCCTCCAGAGTCTTGTCTTTGAGTGCGTAGCTAGCCTTCTCTGAGGCAAGTTTCAAGTCTCCCCAAACAAACGAGAACTCCCGATCCCAGCGCGCGTCCCCACGTAGGGTGAGGGCAGTAGGATTGGAGAGCTTAAACGGCGGCAGTGGGGGTAAAGGTGGCTGGTTCATAACATAAACTAGAGAATCGGCACCGGGTAAGAATGCATAATAGCATCCTCAGAAACCAAGGTTAAGCCGTGATAGAGGGCCTGACTGATAAGCATTCGATCAAACGGATCACGATGGATTGTAGGAAGTTGCAAGAGATAACCAATACAGTCTTCTTCCAAAGGCAAAGCATAAAAATGATGCAGTCGCCGCTGATTTGAAAGGAAAATATCTGGTGAATCTGGTAAGGGAAGCTTGCCTAACTGGTACTTAACGGTAATCTCCCAACAAGAAACGGCGCTGAGAAATACTTCATTTACTGGATTGCGTATTGCAATAAGTGTAGCCGAAGACAGCCTTGGATCGCCATTGATAAACCAAAGAAAAATGTGAGTATCTAGCAGGAGCTTCATCGTCCCTCAAACGCATCCAAAAGGTCATCAGGTAAGGGATCATCGAAGCTGGGGGGGACGATAAAAGTGCCTTTTGCCAGCGCATAGGGTCGAAGTGAAGGCGCTTTCGGGTTCGGCGCAAAAGTATTGCGGGGCAAGCTATTCAGCAAGCGCTTGATTAACTCTAGCTGTTCGTCTGGAGAGAGCTCACGGGCCTCCGCTTCAAGATGTTCTATTGTAGTCATCACAATCGGTTCAGTATACGTTGCCCCTCTTTGGATGGCAAGATGATAGCACACCCCATGCAGACGATGCCCCGAGCTGGTCACCTATGCCCAAAATGCCCAGATCGGGCACGTTTTGTAGGCAGGAACTGGGAACGGTTTTTTGTTTTCAGGTATATCAAAGGCATGGAATATAGATTTCTAGGTGGCTCGGGCTTTAAGGTGCCCGTCTTGAGTTTTGGCACGGGGACGTTTGGTGGCAGCGGGGCGTTCTTTGAGGCGTGGGGAGCGAGCGATGTGGCGGAGGCGACGCGCCTCGTGGATATCTGTCTCGACGCAGGCCTGACGATGTTCGACTCCGCCGATGTCTACTCCGGGGGCAAGGCGGAGGAGATTTTAGGTCAGGCGATCAAAGGCCGTCGTGATAAAGTGCTGATCTCCACCAAAGGCGGCTTTCGCACCGGCCCTGGCCACAATGAGACCGGCTCGTCGCGCTTTCACCTCACGGAGACGATTCACAAGAGCCTGCGGCGCCTTGGCACGGACTACATTGATCTGTTCCAGCTCCACAGCTTCGATGCCTTTACACCCGTGGAGGAGACGCTTCAGACGCTCGACGAATTTGTGCGAGCCGGAAAGATTCGCTACGTCGGCTGCTCGAACTTCTCGGGCTGGCACTTGATGAAGTCGCTGGCGGCGGCGGAGAAATATGGCCTGCCCCGCTATGTCGCGCACCAGGCCTATTATTCGCTCATTGGCCGCGACTACGAGTGGGAGCTGATGCCCCTTGGTTTAGATCAGAAAGTAGGAGCCGTGGTCTGGAGCCCGCTGGGCTGGGGCCGCCTCACGGGTAAGATTCGTCGTGGCCAGCCGCTCCCGGAGAACAGCCGCCTCCAGTCCAAAGTGGTCGTGGACAACGGCCCGCCCGTGGACGATGCGTATCTCTACAGCGTGGTGGATGTGCTGGATGCCCTCGCCGAAGAGACCGGCAAGACGGTTCCTCAGATTGCCCTCAACTGGCTTTTGCAGCGCCCGACCGTGGCCACTCTGGTCGTTGGGGCACGCAACGAGGAGCAGCTCAAACAAAATCTGGGCGCGGTCGGCTGGAATCTTACCACCGAGCAAGTCGCCCGCCTCGATGCCGCGAGCAACAAGACCAAGACCTATCCGTACTGGCACCAGGATGGGTTTGATCGCAATCCGTTTCCGACGTAACCTCTCCCCAACCCCTCTCCCGGGCGTTCGTACCTCACTGGGAAAGGGGCTTTCTGAATCCCCTCTCTTCCCCAGCGACGAAGGAGCGCCTGGGGGAGGGAGAGGTTACTCCGGTAGCGGCTTGCCTTTGGTCTCCGGGGCCATGAGAATTCCCGCGATCCCAAAGACATAGATAAAGGCCACGATGCTCGCCGCGACGCGCAGGCCCGAGGCGGGAACCGCAGGATTGTCAAACATCTTGGAGAGGCTTCCTAGAGCAATCGGGGCGATGGCGGCAACGATGCGGGCGCAGTTGTAGCAGAAGCCCACTCCCGTGGCACGCAGACGCGTGGGAAACAGCTCGGGGAAGTAGACGGCGTAGGCAGCAAAGGGGGCAAGAGCACAGAGCCCCAGCAAGAACGCCCAGATATAGGCGGTCGTGTGGTCATGAACAAAGTGAAACGTGCCCTGGACACTCAGAAAGGCAGCGATAAGAGCGATCCAGAGCGCGGGCTTGCGGCCCATCTTCTCCGCCAAGATCGTGTAGCCCAGCATTCCTAAAAACGCCCCCGCCTGCTGTACCAGAAAGATCTGACTGCGCACGGTTGTCATCTCTGGCTTAGAGAGCCCCAGTGGCTTGAATGCCTCACCGATGAGATCGGGGAGCCAGAAGCCCACGCCCCAGAGCCCACCCACTCCAGCAATCGCCAGAAGTGTCCCTGCAATCGTGTTGCGACGCAAGGTAGGCTCGGTAAAGAGGGCGAGGATGCTTCCCACCGCTTTCCCTTCACTAGCGGCCTTGACCTTTGCCTCGGCCCACTGCTCGGGCTCGTGCGCCAGTCGCCGGATGAAGAAGACGAGCACCGCAGGAAACGCCCCGATAAAGTAGGCGATACGCCAGCTATTCTCAACATTTGCCAGTGAGAGAGTAATCACGGCAGCGAGCCCATTGCCCACGGCGGAGAGCGCCTGAAGCAGGCCCAGTGCCATCGTGCGGGAGCGTTGCGGGAAGACCTCCGCCACCAGTGCCGCGCCTGCGGCAAACTCGCCCCCCACGCCCAATGCGGTGAAGAAGCGGCAGACACCGTACCAGAACGGATCGTGAGTGAGGCCGGTCAGCCCGGTAAAGACCGCGTAGATCAAGATGGTCACGGTCATCGTGCGCGTGCGCCCGAGCTTATCGCCGATCATCCCAAAGAGAAAACCGCCCACCGCCCAGCCGATGAGAAACACGGAGGTGATGATCCCCCCGACTTCTTTGGCCCGCTCCGCCCCCACCAGCTCCACCATCGAGGGCTGCCGCACGAGGTTAAAGATATTCTGGTCCATCGTGTCGAAGAGCCAGCCCAGCGCGCAGACTAACAAAACAATCCAGGCTTGTTTGGGCACACCCTGAAACCAGCGCAGGTTCTTGTCTTCGTTGGTAGTGCTCATTTGGCAAGCTCGACTTTCGGGGGCGTGGCCCAGGCATTAAAGCTCTCGGCGATCTTGGCGGCGCGGGTGTCGCCTTTATGGAAAAGAACGCGGTAGCGAAACGTGACAGACTTCCCCTCGGGCGTCGTAAGATCCCCCGCGTGCCGGTCGGTCTTCTTGGTGGAGTCAAAGTCGTGGAGGCCGAAGGGATTGGCGGCATAGAGGCCGTAGGTGCGCGAGTGCCAGGTAGTCGGGTAGCGGGGGTTGGTGGGCGAGTCAAAGATCGCAATTCCAAACGTCTCGCCGCCGGTTTCGATTGGCCCCCAGTAGTCGTGCCAAGGCGAGGGCTTGCCCCAGACCGCCGCGTTCTTCAGACCCTCGGCACTCTCTAATCTCCCCTGCCCCTCTTTTTCTGCCTTCATGATCTCAGGGACGCGCAGGGCGAAAGTGCCTTCTTTGGTGTCTCCCCAGTGCAGCGGCCCACCAACTGCCGTCACGGTGATAGAGAAATCCAGCACGATGCTCTCGCCCAGTGGCGTGACCACAATCTCACGAGTGTCTTGCGCAATCGTCTTACCGTCGGGAGCCACCCAGTCGGTTCGGGTGCCGAGCTTGCCATAGACCGCACCACTCTCCAAAGTACTGTAACCCGTGTTCACGGTCTTGCCAACGAGGTGCTCCGGCTTGCTCGCCGCTTCCGTCCAGAAGTCAATCCCGTTCATCTCGCCGTGGGTGAACCAGAGCCCCCGATGGTGAGGATGGTCTTTTTCCTCATGACCAACATCCTCCAGTGGCCAGCGGCGGGTCAGATGCTTACCGCCAAACGCCTGGATCGGATAGAAATAGGGTTTGTTGGGGCCCGTGGTGGTGTCGTAGCGCGTGAAGAGCTGCCCGGCGATCTTGATCTCGGCGTTCTTGCCGACCTCCTTCACCTCGACGGCACCAGGCTTACCAGGAACCAGAACAAAGAGCTTGGACTCGCCTTTCTTGAGCGCCGGGGCGATAAATGTTAGCAGAACTCTGCCCGCCCCGGCGGCCTCGCTCTGAAACGAGAGCAAGGCGGCGCCACGGGGCACCACGCGCCGCTTCAAGAGCTCGCTCTGGGGCAGCACTAGGGAGAGCGGCGCGAGTGCGCTGTCCGCTTTCTCGGCAGTAACACGAACAGGGATGCTCTGAGCATCGGCAGCACCTGCGGCCAGCGCGACGCCCGCGACGGCGGCTCCAGCGACGGCACTGCGGCGGAGGAATTCAGGTTTCGGCATGAACCGGTTTTCGACAAAGAGAGGAAAAATTCCTCCCCACCCTGAGCCTCTTCTCTTGTTAGTTGATGCTAATCTTATACCGGAAGGTGAGGGTCTGTTGTGCCTTCTCGCCGTCACGCAGAGCGGGGCGCCATTTCCAGCGCCGCATGGTTTTCAAAATGAGCTGGTCAACATCGCGATCCCCACTCCCTTGGATCAGCTCCTCGCTGTGGCTGCCATCCGTATCCACCGTGACGCGTACTCGCAGATTGAGGTTCAGTGACCCTTTTTTCATGTCCGGGGTAAGCTCAGGGTCAGGGTCAGAGGTGCGCTCCGCATCCTCGTTACGCTTGGTTGGGGAATTTGAGGACGAGGCAACCGTCGCCCCCTGATTAACGACAAGTAGCGTGTTATTGGTCTGCTTGGTATCCACCCTGGCCACCCCACCCTCCGATGCCTGCGCGGCAGAGCCGCCACTCCCGCCACTCCCTGCGCGGCCTGCCTGGCCCTGAGGTCCGCCACCACCACCCGTTCTGGTGACGCTGCCCCCTCCTGCTCCCCTAGTGTTCCCACTCCCTGCGGAGATCCCACTGCCACGCTCGGTCTCGCTCGCGCTCCCCACACGCCCCGTGCTCTCTGTGAGCCTACCCGGCCCGGTGGCGGGGCCACGGCTTGTGCCAGAGCCAGCACCCGAGACAGATACAGCGCCCACCGCTACCGATCCCATCCCAATCGCGCGGCTCCCTGCCACACCCGCTTTGCCTGCAAACGCACCACGGACACCGATCTCCCCACTCCCACTAACTGCTGTGATAGCGCTTCCTCTCGCCCCAGAATCAGAACCCGCCGACAGAGCGGGACTCATGCGCCCCTCGTCAGACACCGCCGCAGTCAGTGTGCCTTGGGATGCGGGCAAGAGGGTGGCACTGCGAATCGTAGGGCCATGCCCACGAACCGGGGCTGCCAGCGAGATCGTTGCCATAAAATTAGTCCCGGAGGCGCTCGGGGAAAAGCCACTGTTGCCTCCACGAACCACCGCGCCGCTGGCTTCAGAGACACCCACCCGGCGGGAGATCTCCGTGGGGCGGTAGACAGTGGCACTAGAGAGATTATTTCCCCCCGCAACTAACGGAGCGACGGAACCTACACGCTCCGCACTAGCCGCAACAGTAGGAGCTGTCTTAGTGGACGTTATCTTAGAGGGAAGCTCTAGGGGTTTCTCCTCCGGGGTCTCAAGCTCAGGGGCAGGAGTCGGCTGAGGCGTCTCCTGCTGCGTATCGGGCACGGCTTGCTTTTTCTTGAACGCTGTTTTATGTATAGTGCGTTTGATTTTTTCGGGGCGATGCTTGGGGAGCGGTACGGCAATAGGTTTCGCCTCGGGCGGGGTGAGCTTTGGACTCTCAAAAGACCACTCTTGCGCCTTTGCCACCACCGTCGTCGTAGGGTGATTATCGGGTTCATGTAGCTGGCTGGCGATACTGACTCCAACCATTGCGGCAACATTGATTCCCAGAGACGCCAGCAAAGACGTAAGAAACCGTCGCCCTGTATTATCCTCGGGGATGTTGATCAGCTCCGCAATCACGCCGTAGTCAAGAGTTGCCATTTAAAAGTCCTTTATTGCCCAAGATTGTCGTGCTCGAAGTATAGGCACACGCCTTAGCTTTCGCTGTGACGGGCCGCATCCGAGCCGGTGATCTTGATCACAGGGCTCGTTATCCGCCCACTGAAAGGGGGCGTCTGGGGGCCTGCGGCCAAAAAGTCGCTCCGCGACTACCGAGTTCTAAGTTCTCAGTCGCGGAGCGACTTCGTAGCCGAGGCACGAGGCTCTTAGACGCCGATTTCAATCGGCGGTTATCGGCGGGGAGCAATTCGCGCAAAATGATCAGCTAATGAAAATTATTGACATTAGTACGTATTCACCCCCGCCACCAAATCGCCCTCATCTTCCGCACTCAAAGCACGCCCCCGCTCCAGCTTCGCCATAAAACTCTGCGAGGGCACACCCGCCCGCCCGTTGTCGTCGTCGCCATCGGGCCCGACACTATAGAGCGTGTATTTCTCGCCGTCTTTCTTAAATTTTAGCGGCTTGTCTTGCCCAAAGGGATCCGTGAAGCGCAAGTCAGGCTTACCCGTCAATAGAAGCGACAGACGAGCGCACAGCAAGTTCGCCTCGGTGCGGTTTTTAGCCTCCGCGAAGTGTGCCTGGTAAAAGCCGGGCAAGAGAATCTGGTTGATGGGGTCGCTGGCCCCGGAGAAGTCGGCGGCCCCCTTGCGGTAGGGCTGCTTCAGCACGGCGATAAGGCGAGCAAAGTACACGTTGTTGTTCTCCACTGCCTGGCGCTTGGGCGTTAACACAAGCCGCAGTGCCAGCCAGCGGTCACTTCCGCTTTCGTTGTCCATTCCCAGCATTTTGATCGTCTCAAAGGGGCTCTGCTTGGCCATATCTCGGATGGACTTCTGGCTCCAGAGCCGCTCTGTCTCAAATGTCTCCGCCAGTGGCCAGCGCTCTTTTTCCAGCGCATCCAGGCGCTCCAGTGTGGTCTTTAGAGTCGCGGCATCCAGATTTTCGATTACCCCGAGGAGAGCCTTTCGCCCCATCGCCTCGCAGGCGATCCCGACCAGCGCCCCAATCAGTGCGCCCCCTCGGGGGATTTTCATCCCCAGTGCCAACGCATCCGTTGCGCAACGAGCGGCTTCTGAGTAATTGCCAGAGTCCGCGTGGGTCTTGGAGGCGAAGGCGAGCAGGCGAGCCAGCTCACGGTGCTCCGCGTACTCGGGAAAGAGCTGGCTCGTTTCGTAGGTGACGGGCTGACGGTACTCCTGGCTCAGGGCCTGCCGGATCTTGGCAATGGCCTCGGTGTTGGCCGCAAGCAGCGCTTGACGCCCCGCCAATGGCTGCACTTTCTTTGTGTCTTTCGGCGAAAGCTCGATCCCATCTTTGAGGGGCACCACCTGCACTTTTGCAACCCGGAGCGTGTCGTAGGCGTTGGGCACGGGCAGGGTGTGCTCGGGCAAGACCAGCGGCGGGACATCGTTAAGACGGGCATTGATCGCCACACCCGCCAGAACCAGCGAGGGAACCAGAATCCCCACCGCAACCAGTGCACGCTCGGAGCGAGAAAAACGTTTATCAGTACTCATGCTGGAAATAACGCCGCGTGTGCGCAACTGGTTACGGCTTTGGGGCAATTTCCGATACACTGGCCTATGGAACCCATCACGACGCTTCTGGAGCGGCTCACTGCAGCGCTACCCCTTGCACTCCAGGGTGACCCCGTCTCGGTGAAGACAGCACGGACAACGGGACGGCGCTTACGCGTCATTTTGCCGCTGTCCACCACGGCGCTCCCCCCAAAACTCCGCCAGCGCTTGCTCGACGGTACCCGGACACTGACTCGCGCACTGGGCTCCGTGCGTGATCTGGATGCCCAGCAAGAGCTTCTCGCCACGGCGGAGATGTCTGCCACGGAGGAAGAGCAACCCGGGTTCGCCTTCGCACAGAGCATCCTACAAAAGCGGCGCCAGCAGGCACTGAAGCGTGTTTGCCGCCTCGATGCTGCCAGAGACTGGCTCAAAAAAGCAGACAAGGCACTGGGCACCTTGGTTGCGACGGTCACTGAAGAGCTCCCTGCAACCGCCGAGGAAGTACACAGGGCGGCTCAAAAAGCCCTCAATTTTGATGCGCTCATCCGCGATCCCAAGAATGTCATCGAGCTCCACGACCTACGAATCGCCGTCAAGCGTCTGCGCTTCACCCTGAGCCGTGTTCCGGAGACAACCAAGCCGCTCAAGAAGCGCGTCGCCGCGCTTCAGACGGTGCTGGGAACGATTCACGATCTGGACATCTTGCGTGTCTGGCTGCGTGGGCTGGAGTCTGAGAAAAAGCGTCGCCTGCGCCCCACCCGCCGCGAGCGGGAGAGCCTCGCCATCGTGCGCCGCCGCCTTCAAGGCGAGCGCACCACCGCCTATCTCGCGTTTCGGGAGCAGTGGGAGCTTGCCCTGCCCGTCCTACAGGAGCTTTAGCCATGGCGTCGGTGTGGGCGATTGGCGATATTCACGGGATGGGTGCACGGCTTACCACGCTACTGGCGGCGCTTCCGCGTGGGCCCGAGGATATCACGGTCTTCCTGGGCGACGCGATTGACCGTGGCCCGGACTCACGCGCCGTCGTGAATCGTTTGCTGGCGGAGTACGACGCGGCGCCGGAGCGCACGGTGCTACTCTGGGGCAACCACGAAGACATGGCGGCGGCCTAT
>JANNDD010000379.1:0-1851 GCA_031387365.1 Armatimonas sp.
TGCCGTGATCACAACACCCACTATCGCCGCCGCGTTCAACAACGGGATGGAGTATTTTAATACGTTTGGTGGCAACCCCGCCTCGCTTGCCGCCGGGCATGCCGTTCTCAAAGAGATCGAAGAAAAACAACTCCAGGCCAATGCGCTCACGGTCGGCAATAGAATTCTAGACGGGCTACGTGCGCTACAAACGCACTATCCGGTGATTGGGGACGTGCGCGGACTGGGGCTCTATATCGGTGCGGAGCTGGTCAAAGATCGCGCTACCCGGGAGCCTTTTGCCGACGCCGCATCGCATGTCGCCAACCGCCTCAAGGACTTCGGTGTGCTGATCTCCACCGATGGGCCCCACCACAATGTCCTCAAGATCAAGCCCCCGCTCATTGTCACTTTGGATGATGCGGATCAGCTCCTCACCGCACTCGACCGCGCCCTCGCCGAGGATGCCGCCCAGCAACCATGACTGTAAAAAGCCTAGAGAGCCGTCGTCAGGAGGGAGCGCGTGGTGAGCTCACCATCAAGGTAGTAGTGGTCGAAGGGAACACTGTCTAGACGAACCGGGATGATGTCCACAAACTCAATAAGGCAGAGCTCGGAGCGAAAACGCATCGCGGAGTCACCGTCGGAGAACGCCGCAAGGTACTCGTCGCCACTCTGACGTAGGCAGACGAACTCTGCGGTGTCGATATGGCGCAGTGTGTAGACTGTCCGCATAAAATCGGCTTGATTGTGCTCGAAGGAACGCATAGTTCAAGTATCGGCAGGTTTTGTTGGCTCCCTTAGAGAAATAGCCACTATGATTCTGCGGCGCGATGATGACCCTGCCTTCCAGCTCACCCTTCCGCGCGCCTGGTTTCGCAGCAGTACCCAAACCCGGCTCCCCGAGCGGCTCACCACGACTGTGGAGCTAGTGCGTGGCAGTGTTGTGCTGCGGCTCCTGGGAATGCCCCAGAAACCCGACGAGCCCACGCTGGATTTCTCTGGACGGATTCAGGCAATGGGCGGAGTGGATCAGGGCCAGGGGCGCTTCCGTGTACCGGGCAGTGCGGCGGAGAGTGTCGAGGTCAGCCAGGCGCTCGATGGTTCGCTCCAGCTCCAGCGCAGCGGCCTGCGGGGTGCTGTCACGCCCACTAAAAACAGCCTCGGGGTAGTGCACGAATCCCTGCTCTGGTTCGGACTGGGGCGCTTGCTGCGACGTGGCACCCCAGCGGAGCAGGCGCTCACTCTCCTCCGGGAAGAAGCCACGCCGGGGCTCCTCTCCGGAACACTTTTTCTGACCGAGGAGCGCGAGGAGCCGCTCAAGCTGCGCGACGAAGTCGTGATGGCGCGGCGGCTGCGCTACCGTACTCTGGAGCTGGGTTACCCCAAGGAGCGAGAGCGTGGTGCCCTCTGGATCGGGCCACAGGGTGAGGTGCTCAAGAGTGAGCTACTCCCCCAACAAACCGCTGTCGCCGCCATGGCACTGGAGAAAGGCAGCCCCGCCTTCGTCCTCAAAGCCCTTGACGGCGCTTCCTACCGCGCCGAGCAAGGAATCAGCGGCTGGTCTGTCACTCACTCCGCGGGCAACCTCGAAGCCGAGCTGGACTTTGAGCGCCGCCTGCGCCGCCTCACCAGCCGCCTGACAGGCACCTCACTCAGCGCCGAGTGGGACGGTACCGCACTGCGCTACGCCTACCCGTCGCTCTTGCCCAAGTTCGCCGACATCCCCGACGGTGGCATCGCCCTCTTTCTGGCCTCCCTTCTTTTGTCTGAGCCGATTCCCGGCCTCAAGATCGGCGAGAAGCGCCCAGTGCTTTTACTGCCCCTGATCACCGGCGAGGACACTGCGCTCAGCGGCGAGCTCACCCGCCT
>JANNDD010000383.1:0-17562 GCA_031387365.1 Armatimonas sp.
AACCCGATGTCACCGGCCACCCCGCAGGCAAAGATGTCGAGCTACGGCTCATGGACTTGGAAACTCAAAATATCACCACACTGGCTTGCTTTTACGGTGGTCAGGGGACGATCAATGTCAACTCCTGGTCGCCCGACAGCCGCCAGCTCGCCTTTGTCACCTACCAGTACATTCCCACTACCTAGGAGAACCGAACCATGCCGTTTTGTAAACAAGACAAACCGACCGTCTCCCGCTCTGGGAGAAAGGCGCTCCTGGCTTTGAGAGTCGCAAGGACGAGCCGGAGCAGGCAAAAGACGGCATCAAGACCTGGCCCCAGCGCATGACTGACTGGCTTAAACCTAAACCAAAGCGGTAGTTTGCTAAACCGCGTTATCAGGAGGGAGCATAGAGTCCAGCGCGGTCCCGACTTGCTGAAAGCCTAGCCGCCCGTAGACCCGCGCGACACTCTCATCGGCAGCACTAAGAAAAATACACGTGCAGCCGCATGCGAACGCATCTTGCACCAGCGCCGTGGTGACCGCTCCTGCCAGCCCTTTGCGCCGCCACTCCGAGGCCGTGCCGACTCCGGCCACTTCCGTTGTCTGCCCCACGGGCGAGTGCCCACCTGACGCCACCGGCTTGCCGTCCACAAAGGCTGCTATCACGCATGCGCCACGCTCCAGCATTCCGCGCAACATCTCCCCGGTGGCCTCGGCGGGATTGCCCCCATAGGCCGCCGTGATCACCGCCTCCACGGGCTGCGCCTCGGCGAGTATAATGGGGCGAACCTCAGCAAGAGGGCTTATCTCCGGGCGAAAGCTCTCCGCTGTAACGACTTGCAGCGGGCGCGGGGTCGGAGCCGGGAAGCCCGCTTTAATCAACATTTCTGCCAGCTCTGGGTTCAGCTCCTCCAGATACTCCCAGCGCGGACGGCGCCCTCGTGCGAGAAACGCTGCACGCATCGCGGCAATGTCGCCCTGGGTTCCCGGCCGCTCCCCGCGCACCGGGCGGGCATAGGAAATCTCGGGCATGTCCGAGTCGCGGCGGAAGTAGAGCTGGTAGGGCCCGATCCGCTCGACATCGCACGCCTGCGCCGGAGCCGCATCGAGATAGTCGTCAATTTGAGTCAGCATTTATTCTTTACTTTCCGCCAATATCTCGACAACCGGGGCGGTTTAGCTGAATGCGAGCAATGGTCGCCCGTGCGATTCAGGACGCAGGCCAAGCTGTTGCATCAGAGTTCGCACAGGGACACTGCGCCGCCGGGCAAGTTCCGTGAGATAGCCCAGGCGCTGACCATCGCGCTCCTCGATCTCATCAGAGAGGGCGATCAGTTGCTCCTGCTCCTCGGGCGTGAGCGTTTCGGCAGCTCGCTTCTGCAGAAGGCTTCGATAGGTCTGCCAGAACGCCTCCGTAAACCCCTCGCAGATACGGATCTGAAGCTCAGTCGCGGAGAGTGCTGCCGGGCCTGGGTCGGGACTCAAAGCAAAATTCAGGGTTCCCCGCAAGAAATCCTGAGGACTCACCCCACGCCGAGCCGCTTCCCTGCGAACCTGGGTCTCTATTTCGGGATCAAGAGTCAGTGACATAACGAAATTATACCGTCTCAGTTGCCCGAAAGCGCCGATAGAAGCTGGAAGTTTTGTATAATTTGCATTATGCAACGTGTGTCAAGCAGTGAGATCTCGGTAAATAGCCACGCGAATCAGCCGATGGAAGCGAGTCGGCTCTTTTGCAACGTGCCCTCGGAGATTGGGCCGCTTCAGAGCGCGTTCTCTACTCTTCAGCCCGGAAAGATCCCCTGGCTTGGCTGGCTCGGGGCACTGCTCATGGCGGCGGTGTGCGGCGCACTTGGCTGCATCTTTGCCTACATGATTGTCTACTTCGACGGGCCAACCTGGCTCTATCCCCTCTTTGCGACGCCCTGCTTTCTGGGAACCCTCTATCTCTTTGCGCCTACCGCACGCATCACGTATGTGGGGGAGAAAGGGATCTTTATCTGGCAGCGCAAGCTCGGCAAAGAGTCCGAGCAAACCCTCCTCTTTACCCCCGAGCTCAGGCTCCATGTTCGCGTAAGCCGTAACTTCAATCATGGCATCTACACGGGCACTGATTACGGCTTCGCTTTTCTGATGCCCCGCCCCGAGGAGAAGCTCATTATTGGTGGAATGTATTTTTCCTTGAAAGACAACATCCCCTCTGGCAATGAGTTCCATTTCGGCAAGAGCGCAGAACGTGCCTATACACAGGCCCTTCAGACGCCCCTGATGCGCGACCTCTGGGCAGGCAAGTCCAGAGAGTTCCCCATCGAAAACGGCCCACTCCTTACCCTCTCCAGCCGAGGGATCACCTTCACTCAGAAAGAAAAAACCGAAGAGATTCCTCTTGCAGAGCTTGCCTCGGTCTCCGTGAACGATGGCTATGTGACGATCTGGCGCAAGGGAGGGAAGGCGGGCTTTCTGGGCATCGGTCGGGATGGTGTCTACCGATTCGAGTACGCCGCCTTTCCCAATGCCCAGCTCTTCTTTCGCGCTCTAGGAACTATGCTGGGGCTGTGAGCGCCGAGAGAAGCGCCTCTATCGCGGCTTCGGGGGGGCCGTCGAGGGAGCAACCAGAGGCTAGTTTGTGGCCACCGCCACCAAAGCTTGCGGCGACGGCGGCGACATCCCAGGGCTCCTGGGCACGCAGACTCACCCGCAGCTTACCCGAGGGCATCTGGCGCAGGAACATTGCGACTTCCGCGCCACGGACGGCACGGAGCGCGGTGGCGATCCCATCGGTGTCTTTATCCGTGGCGTCGAACTCGGTGAAGTCCGATTGGATCACCCAGGACCAGACCAGCTTGCCATCGGTGCTGCGGGCCATGCGGTCCATCGCGCGCCCTAAAAGTTTTTGCGCCCCGAAGCTGGCGTTCTCATAGACACTCTCGTAGATCACAGTGGGCGAGGCTCCCGCAGCGATCAGTGCGCCCCCGACGGCCATCGTGCGGGGCTTGGTGTTCGAGAATCTAAAGCTCCCCGTGTCCGTCAGCACGCCGCAGAGCAGGCACTGCGCAATCTCAGGGGTGATCTCGACACCAAGCGCGAGCAAGAGATCGTAGACCAGCTCCGCCGTAGATGCCGAGGTCGCATCAAGCAGGCGCACCTGCCCGAACTGCCCGCCCGTCACGTGGTGATCAATGTCCATCACCAGCGGTGCCGAGAGCACGACCTCCGCACTCTCGCCAAGCCGCTTCAGATCGCCCGCGTCTAGGCCCACACCGAGGCCAAAGTCGCGGCGGTCTGTGTGGGTCTGAATTTTTTCGATGCCTGGCAGAAAGGCCAGTGTTTCGGGGATACCATCCGCAGAGAGATAGGTCACCTCTTTGCCCAGCGCCTCCAAGCCCAGCCCGAAGCCCAGCATCGAGCCGATGGCATCGCCATCGGGGTTTACATGGCAAGCCAGTACGATCCGCGTCGCGCTCCAGACAGCTTGCACCGCCTCATCGAGCCCTTCCCGGTCCAGCGGGGCATTGGGATTGAGCGCCATTACTTACCGGTTTCCTCGGCCATTTCCTCACGCACGGCGGCAAGCTCCTCTTCCGTAGCGGGAGGCATGCTCGCGGCGAACTGCTGCTCCTCGCGCAGAAGCTCAAACATCCGCACACCACGGTCAATGCCTTCGTCAAAACGAAAGACCAGCATCGGCACCGTCCGCAGCTCCAGCATAGAGCCCAGTCGGCCCCGGATAAAGCCCGCGCCACTGCGCAGTGCCTTCATCGCAGCATGTTTCTCCTGCTCATCGCCCATCACGGAGATGAAGACTTTGGCAATGGAGAAGTCCTGCGCCACTTCCACATCGGTCACGCTGACCAAGGCCACGCGGGGATCGCCCACGTCTTTACTCAAAATTTCGGCCAGGTCGCGCTTGATCATCTCAGCAACCCGTGCCTGTCGTAGTGTCGGCATAGTTTCTTTCTAAAGCATCTCGATACCGTAGTCGTCTAAAACTACATTGGCATCGTTATCCACGTAATCTATCACCTTTTGGAGTATTTGGTTGGCGAGCAGGGCACTATTGCTCACTACCGTGACGCCCAGTGTTGCCCGTCGCCAGATATCCAGCTCGTCCACTTCCGCGATAGAGACATTGAATTTATTTCGAACCCGTGCCACCAGGCTCTTGACCGCCTGGCGTTTGTCTTTGAGAGAGTCGGCATAGCCGATGGAGAGGCAGAGAGTGAGAACTCCGATATGCATGAGCAGGGCCCGCACAGCGCTTGGGGCGGACAGCCAAAATAAAATCCGGCACCTTGATTGCAAAGGTGCCGGATTGATTATATCGCTTAAGGCTCTATCCGCCGATTTTTTTCTGCTCGCCCTCTTTGGTTTTCTCGTCCGTTTTGATGTTCCCGCCCGTTTTAGCCTTTTCACCATCCTTGGGCTTGTCCTTGTCCGGGATACTGAACTGAGGGAGCTTGTCCTTGAGCTTGGACTGCATCTGCTTTTGGGTATCTTCCCGCATCTTTCGGGCCTCATCAACATCGCGGACGATGCGTGGAGTCAGGAAGACGAGTAGCTCAGTCTTGCTCTTGGTGGTTGAGTTGGACTGGAAGAGCTTGCCCAGCACGGGAATATCACCGAGCACCGGGAGCTTATTGACCGTGGCCGAGATGGAGTCCTTGATAATCCCTCCTAGCACAATCGTCTCGCCGTCTTTAACACTGACTGTGGTCTGGGCTTCGCGCTGATTGACAACCGGAGCATTGAAGTCCGTGTAGCGCACAAAGTCGTTGGCGGTCTGGGTAACATCCATCGTGACATAGCCATTGGACGTAATACGCGGTGTAACCGTCAGAATGATCCCCACATCTAAAAACGAGTAGTTAAAGGTCAGTATCCCATTGGCATTGGTCTGCTGGCTCGTCACATACGGCAGGCTCTGGCTGATATTGATCTCCGCAGTGGAGTTGTTACTCGTGAAGATACGCGGCGACGAGAGTACCTCAAAGCGCGAATCGGTCTTGAGTGCCTGGAGAAACGCGCCGTACTGGCCACCGGTGAGCGTGTAGCGCATGCCCTGCGGCTGTGTCGTACTAGCCTGGCTACCAAACTGAACCGTCCCTGCGCCCTTGGTGTCTTTGGCACCAAGGGCGCCCAGCACACTGCCGGTTCCCTGCGTGAAGTTCCATTCCACCCCCATTTTATTGGTGGCGTCTAGGCTCGCCTCAACAATTAGCGTCTCGATCATCACCTGCTCAGGGATCTTATCGAGCTGCTCGACGATCTGCTGAAGCAGCGCACGGTTCTCGGGCGATGTCACGATAATGATGCTATTGGTGTTGATGTCCGGGATGACAGTCACCTGCCCCGTGAGATCACGCAGGTTCACCACGCGGCCATTGGCATCGAGCCCACGGGTTCCCTGGCTCTGCTGCGACGAGCGGCTGGTACTACCCTGACCGCCGAAGCCACCAAAGCCGCCGCCGCCAAAGCCGCCGAAGCCGCCGAAGCCTTGCTGCACCGTCACGTTGGTCGCAAGCTCACCCGCGTTGGCCGTCGGATCCGCGAGTCCTACAGAGATCGGCGCGTCCTGGCTCCGCCCACCGCCCAGCGATGTCGGGCTATTGCCACCACCGGTGTTGCGATTAGTTGCATTCGTCCGGCTCGCCGCCCCGGTCTGACCCGTTGTGGTGCGCCCTGTGTTACGGGAGTTCGTGCGGCTGCCAAAGCTCTGGCTCAGAACATCGGCCATCTGGTCGGCGCGCGCATTTTCTAGAGTAATCACAAACGTGCTGTTCTCAAATGTGATGGGTTTGTCCAGCTCTTTGATCACTTTACCAACAAGATCTAGGTTCGCCTGCGTGCCGGTAATAATCAGCGAGTTGGTTCGTCCCTCCGCCACGACATTGCCCTGCCCCCCCGCGGTGCTACCACGCCCGAAGCCACCAAAACCACCGCCACCGAAGCGTTGGTCTATCGGCTGCTGCGTGCTACTGGCACCGCCCCGCCCACGGGGGGTATTGGCGATGAGCACGTTCTGTACAACGGTCACAAGATCCGATGCGTTGGCAAACTGGAGCGGGAAGACCTGGGATTTCTGCGGCTGCTCGGTCTCCTTATCAATCTCCTCGATCAGATCCGCGACTTGGCCTTGCTCCCGTGTGGGTGCATTCACAATCACCGAGTTCGAGTAGTCATCGGCAGAAGCCCGCACCACGGAGGCGCTCGATCCTCCCCGCCCGAAACCTCCCCCACTAAACAGACTACTGAGGCCCCCGAAGCCACTACTACCCTGGCTCCCGCCGCCGCCAAACATACTGGAGAAGCCACCGCCACCGCGCTGACCACCGCCGCCAAAGCCGCCTCGCTGCGGGTCGGGATCAGGGCCGGCGCTGGGGCCATTGCCTCCGCCGCCCGGCGCAGTGGGAGGGGCAGTGGTCGGAGGAGTCCCCGTTGCACCCGGGATGCCGCCGCCACCCAGAAGCCCTGCCAGCGGGTTGTTCTGCTGCCCGGAGCCCGCAAAGACATCGTTGATCACACGCGCTACTTGGGACGCACTGGCGTACTTAAGCTGGTAGACCTTAGGAGCCGTGCTGGTACTGCTACTGCTGCCACGGCTAGCGAACATACTGGGATCGAATCCCGTGGGAAAACCGCTTCCACGCCCGCTACTACTGCCACGGCCGGACTGCGAGCGAGCCTTGATCACGAGGAAATTCCCGCTCTTGGTCAAGTCAAAGTTCTTCAATCCCAGCACAGCATTGAGCTGTGCAAAGGCATCCTTAAGAGAGACTTGCTTCGGACTCTGGAGGGTGATGCCGCCGGTGAGGCTCGGGTCTTTCACAATCGCAATGCCGCTCGTCTGGCTAAAGACACTCAGGACGGCATCAATACTTGCGTTACGGAAGTCCAGCCTTAAGAGTGTTTTAGGGTTGAGCTTGAACTGCTCCCACGCGGGCAAAGGGAAGTCCATTCCGCCCCCGCCCCCGAAACCGCCAAAGCCGCCCTGGTCAAACTGGGCGAGCGCGGCAGAGGGTGTGACCGCCACTGCCAGTAGCAGTAGGGGGAAGTGACGAAAGATTCTGTTTGTTTTCATGGTTGGCTCCGCGTAGATTGAGTTGGCGCCACTCCTGGTGGCAGGTTAATTGTCAGTGGACGATTCGACGGGGGGTCAGCGGCGACACCCTGCCGTGGTACGAGAGAACCGGGCACAGTCGGCCCATTAGGCAATAAGACAGGCGTTACACTGGACTGCGTTTCAGGCAGTGGCTCCGCGAAGACCATCTGGGTGCCATTGGCCAGCATGATTCCGCTCGCGGTTACCGAAAGAATCTGCTGCCCCATCCAGGTCTGGCCCGCCTTGACGGTCTTAGCTTCCCCAGTAACGGCATTCTCCAGCAGGGCAAGCTTGACTCCATTATAGACATAAATCCCTGTGAGCGCCCATGTCGGTTTGGCAACAACAAAGACTCCCCCTCCCGGAAGCTGTGGCTTTGTCACCACAATTTTCGGGGTAAAGGAGTCACGCAGGGGGCTGGTCAGACGCACAAAAGTCGCCGTCATGTCGGACTCATGAAAGCCGGGCGGTGCCGTGATCTTAGCCTTCGTGGGGCTGTGTGCAGCTCGCCGCTTACCGCCCTCGGAATCTCCTAAGAAGTAGAAGGCAACGCCTCCTACCACCGCCAGAAAGGCGAACCAGCCAACGGGTTTACTAATCTTAGCCACGAGTAGCTCCTCCCTTCGTCTCCGTGTTTGTGGAACTGGGTAACGCCGGGATAAATGCCGAGAGCCCCAGGGTCGCGGTCACGGCATTAGAGCTGGCATCGCTCGATGCAAGCTGGAGCGAGCGCAGTGCGAGCTTACTGCCCGGTGCATCCAGAGTGGCTGCAAATGCATGAACGGCGGGATAGGCCCCAGAGACCTGGACGCTGAAGGGCAGCTCAGCCAGCTCGGGTAGGTTCTGCAGGCGCTGGGGACGAAACGCGGAGAGCTTGAGCTTGCGGCCATTGGCCTCCTGTGTCAGCCGCGCCAGAACCGCAGCGGTAATCGTGTCCGGATCCCCTTGCCAGAGCCGTGCTGTCGCCAGAGCGCGTGCCTGCTGGCCCTCACTCTGAGTCGTCTCGATCTGGTCAAGAAGCTGCGTTCGTTTTTTGACGTTTTCTTTTACCATTCCATCCGTGGTGGGCTCCGGCACTAGGAGCATAAAGGCAAGTGAGCCCGCTAGGATCACCAAAGCAGCCAAGATCACCCCACTAGGCCCGGCCTCCTGAGGGTTCTTAAAGTTAAACAGCGAATTCTTCATTGACTGTCTCCTCCTGCACTCGCAACTTTCGGAGTGATCTTACTTCGGGTAGCCTTCTTCCCCGTTTTCTCTGGTGCGGGCATGGGCAAGTTCCCCACTGCAGTCGCGGCAACATTGAACTGCACAATTGGAGTCTCCTCAATCTTCCCACCATTGGCAAAGACTAGCTTCACGTCCCGGAACCGTGGGCTGACACTGAGGCTATTCACGAGCTGAGCCACCTGCTGCCCCGTCTTGGCGGTACCCCGAAGCTGGAGCGGCTTGCCCCGCTCTGTGTTCATCCCAATCAACCAGACTCCTTCAGGAAGTGTATTGCTGGCGGCCTTGGTAATATCGCTGAGCGGCTGGGCGGGCATAAAGGCACGGTCAAGGCTCTCACGTACGAGTAACGCACGGCCAGCTTTCGCCTTTTCCGCATCACGGATAGCAGTAAGTTTCTTACGTTCTCCGTCCCATTTTGCTTTTGATTTATCAACCCTGGCCTGTGCTTCTGTCCGGGTGACCCAGATATAACCGGCCAGCAGAAACGACGACACCAGCAGTAAGAGCGACAGCCTGCTCTTATCTCCCAGGCGCTTTTTAGTCTCTTTAGCACGGTCCTCGTTCAGGGCAAAAGAGAACTCAGGTGCAAAGTGCAGCGCCTCTAGAGTTCGTCCACGAACAGCATCCAGTGGCCCAGCCCCTGCCGCCATGAGAGTGCGCTGCGCCTCCATCCCGATATTGGCATCCTCGGGTGCCATACGGCTGAAGCGCACGACACCTCCCTGAACCACATCCAGGTTGATCCCAGTGGGGAGCTTATCCACCACCAGCGCATCAGGGCGCGCGGCAATCGCGGGTGCAGCCAGTGCAACGGGGAAGATCCGTGTGGCCTTCAACCCAGCCTGAGCCAGCTCCATGCGCAGCTGGACAAGATCCTGAGCACGCATCGCGGCCACCAGCGTGAGCCACCCCTCCGCATTCTGATCCTCTGTTTGAATCGCATCAAACGCCAAGTCGCTGGCAGGCACGGGGAAAAGTTGTCCCAGTCGCAGGTTGAGCAGTCGGCGCAGCTCCTCTGGGGTTGCCTTGGGCAGACGGAGGGTCTTGAGGAACACACAGCTTCGGCTGACACCCACTAGTGCCTCTTTATGTCCTCGGATAAAGCGTCCCAGCTCCGAGATATCCGCACCCCGTGCACGCCGATTGTCGGCGCGGTCCATTGCCAGTACCGTGCCTGGAGCCCACTCAAGATGGAGGGTTGGCAGCGTTCTCCCTTTCATAATGTCCCCTCCCAGCGCCACCACGCTGGTATCGTTGTTGAATTGATGCGCTCAAGTTTGAGCACCTGCGGTTTACTATTGCGAATCCCCACCAGCGCCTCCAGTGCAACTCCCGAGCCCCCGCTCTCGCCCCAAGCCCGCACGATAAACGTATCGCTTCCCACACACACCGCATCGGCGACCTGGCCCAGCAGAGCACCTGTTAGTGCAGGAATGCTGGTCAGCTCCCCTAGCGAGGCGAAGCCCGTGCTCTGACGTGTGACGATGGCATTGGCAATATCGGCAGTCATTCCAGGAAGGCTCAAGAGTACCGCCTCGGGGGCCGTGTTGATATTCACCTTGCCCGTGAGGCGTGTCTGAGTCGAGAAGCTCGCCGTATCGAGTACTTGTTGCGCAGCTTGTGGGGCAACTCCGGCGCGGCCTAGCAGATTGGCAAACGATGTGAACGGTCCTTGGGTCGCAAGCTGTACCGGCAGCCCCAGCTGGAGCATTGTTAAGGGGCTTAGGTTCTGCTGGTTCAAGTTGGTGCGGGCTCCGCCGCTGGCCGTGGTGTTGGGTGCCCCACTGGAGACGGTCAAAACACCGATCAGTGGAAGCACTTCTCCTGCCTCGTCTTCGAGAAGATTGGTCGCGGTAATCTCCTCAGCTTCTGGGGTGTAGAGCGTACGCGCCGTCCAGCCTTTTACCAAGGCCAGCTCCGTGAGCGTTGTGAAGTTGGCGAGCTTGGTGTTGTAGGGAGTCAGCAGCTCATTGTAGAACTGATCTTTCGCTCCCTCCGTCCGCGCTTGCTGACTAGCCTCGCGCCAGTCCAGAACGCTGGCGACCTGCTCACTGGTAAGGGGTAGGGTCTGGAGCTGTGTCTCCGTGAGCGTATTGATATTAAGCAGACTGCCCGCATCCAAGATCTGAACCCGGTAGGTTGCCCCGCTCGTTAGCTCCGTCGCCGTGGTGCCATTTTCACCAACGAGTGCCCAGCTGTCGTCTAGCTTCACCAGACTTGTCGTGACTTCTTGCAAGCCGGAGAGCGCGATGGCGAGCCCAGAGCGAGCGGCGGCCTCCGCACGACGTTCACGCAGCGTGTTCATGGTGGTATTGAGGTAGGTGTTCTGGTTCGCCGCAAAGGTGGCCAGGAGTGCGAGTAAACCGGCCAGAATCACCAGGGTCAGCACCATGACACCACCGCGCTGCGCTCGCTCCTTTCCGCGTCTCATGTCGTGCCTCCTGTACTCGTAGCAGTAGCAGGATTGTCGGCATCTACATCGCTAGCGGCCAGTGGTACCACAAAAGTATGCGTCTGCACCTCAGAGTCTGTGGAGAGCGTGTAGCTCACTCGTACCGCAGCAGGAAGCCGCCGTGTGCTGTTGAGGGTATCCCAGACCGTGACCCACTCGATACCATCATAGAACTCAAAGCCAAGCTGCGTCACCGCAGGCTCCAGTACCGACTCCGTGCCGCCTTGTGTCGCATCGCCGTCGGCGGGCTGCTGCAGTCGCTCAAAGAGCCCCGTGGTGCTCGTGGCAGCTTCGCCAACGGGTGCAATTCCCAGCGAGATCTCGGTGATACCCCCTTGCGGGCCAAACTGCTCGTGCTGGGTCTCGAAATCATCGGTACTCTGCTGGGTCGCCAGGGAAAGCCCCAGAGAGTCCGTTGTAAAGGTCAGCCGATCCGCTCCCAGCGTGCCATCGCCCTGCTCAGCGGCGGCAACAAAAAACGTCGTCGTGTCCGCAGTGTCTTCCGAGAGCAGTGCGCCTTCGAGAAGCCGGGTGATACGCTTCTCCACCCGCGCCGCAGGGTTCTGCTCACTCTGGCGCTGTGCTTGGCGGCGCTGCATGTCCAGCCCCCCGACAAAGGCGTAGACAAGCGCACTGGTGAGAATGCCCATCATCACGAGCACCACCAGTAGCTCCAGCAAGGAAACCCCTGCCCATTGCTTTCGTCTTCGTCGGTCGAGTCTCACTGTCCGCTTGTCCCTGTTCCTGTGGTGGTTGCCTCGGGCCGGAAGAAAACCAGCTCAGAGATCACCTGCTCCGACTCACCCCGCACCGCCGTAATGGTCGCCTCTTCCACATCCACATCCTCAGTGGTTTGAAGCTCCAGAGACCACTGGGCATCCGCGTAGCCCTCCGCGGAGAAGTCCCCATTGGTAGCCGCCGTTCGCAGATCACTCTCGACACGCAGCTCCGCTAGCTTCTGGACAGCCAGCCGCTGAAGAAGCTCTGCATTCCGAGCATAGGCATCGCTGCGAGAGAGCCGCCCTAGTGCCGTCAGCACCCCGGACAGGGCAACCCCAACCAGCGCCGTGGTGACCAGCATTTCCACCAGAGTGAAGGCGCGCTTACCCACGTTGTTGCAGCTCCCCCGCACTCCAGCGCTCTTCACCGGGCTCGATCGCAGTCGTGCTACTCCAGCGGGGCAGCTCGCCCGCCCCGGGTAGGCTTAGGCTAAGAATCTGATTCCCTTCCACAAACTCCAGCCGCCCGACACGGGCCGAGCCATCGGGGTAGACTGTCCACTCCCACGAAGCCAGATCCGTACTCTCGCCTTCTAGCTGGGCCGCATCAAGCTGAATCTCTCTGCCTAAGCTGAGTCGCTTAAACTCCGTGATATCCGTGCTGTCTGTCCCAACCCGCTCCAGCACGAGGGTGCTGCTGCCTTCCGCGCGTAATGTGATTGCCTGCTGGCTCTTGCGAGCCTCGTTTTGGGCCTCAGCGGGCAGGCGCAGAATGCTGGATTTCAGGCTCTGCACCTCACGTGAGCGCTGAAGCGCAACCGTATTGGGCATGACCAGCGCTGCGAGCAAAGCAAGTATCGTAATCACGACCGTCGCCTCAATCAGCGTGAACAGGCTTCCCCGCCGGGCGGGGGCCGGGGGGTAGACACTCATCTATTCGCTCGTGATATCCGAGGCATCACCCTCACCACCAGGAGCAGCGTCCGCACCATACGATGCAATAATGAAGTCCTGGCCATCGGGTCCTGGCGACTCGTAGATATAGTCGTTCTGCCAGGGATCAGTAGAGATCGCTTTTTGCGTGTAAGGGCCACGCCAGTTATTGATCCCACTCGGCTGCGACTGTAGTGCCATCAGCCCTTGCTCCGTCGTGGGGAACTGATCGGTATCCACTTTGTACTGCGAGAGCAAACCAGAAAGAGTCGCAATATCGCTAGCGGCCTTAGCACGCTTGGCATCCCCCGTGCGGTTAACCACACGCGGAACAATCAGAGCGGCCAGAATCGCCAGGATCAGCACCACAACCAGCATCTCAATGAGCGTAAACGCACGTTTTTGTTTTTTCATTTAATTGTTTCCTGCGCTTGAAATATCGGCAAGAGCACCGACAGAACAACAAACCCCACAAACGTCCCCATAGTCAGAACAATCACCGGCTCCACCATAGAGACAAGACGACGCATCCCCGTGTCAACCTCGAAGTCGAGGCTGTCCGAGACACGCCCGAGCATACGCGGCAGATCGCCTGTCTCCTCCCCAATAGCCACCATGTGGGTCAGCACCGGCGGGAAGGTTCCGGTATCCTGCATGGCCTCCGCGATCGGGCGCCCGTTACGCACTTCCTCGGAGACCTCTTTAGCACTTAACTGGAACACCCGATTGCCCGCGGAGAGCCCGGCAATATCCAGCGCCTCCAGGATCGGGACCCCCCCGTAGACCAGTGTCCCCAGCACACGGGCGAAGCGCGAGATTGTCGCCTTCATCACCACCGGCCCGATCAGAGGCGCTTTGAGCATAAACTTATCCCGCAGATACGCCCCGTTTGCAGTCGCCAACCAGCCCTTGACCAGCAGACTTCCCCCGATAAGCACCACCAGAACGAGGATCCAGTTTTGAGTAATAAAATCGGTGCTCGCAAGAAGCATCTTGGTGGTCAACGGCAAGTCGTTGCCCAAAGACTTGAAGACTCCGGAGAGCCGAGGAACCACAAACAAGAGCAAGAACAGCACCACGAACACCGCAGTAGACGCTAAGATCGCCGGATAGACGAGGGCACCGCTGATCTGGCTGCGCCGCGCGACTTCTTTTTCCTGAAAATCTGCCAGCCGCCCCGCCACTTCGGGAAACTGGCCACTGGCCTCTCCTGCGCGCAGGGTCTGGGTGAAGACCTCGTTGAAGAACTTAGGGTGCTTGCTCAGCGCCTGGCTGACGGGCATACCGGAGCGCACATCCTCTAGAGTCTGCTCACAAACCTCACTGAGTACCTGGCTTTCGGACTGCTCTGAGACTACCTGCAGCACGCGATCCAGCGGGAGCCCGGCAAGCGACAGATCGGCAAGCCGCCGCGTGAAGAGTGCGAGCTCCTGGCGCGACGGTGCACGCCGTCCGCCAAAACTTGACCCCGCCGTGGCCACGGAGCTCTTCGCCTCGTTGATCTCAAGAACGAAGCGTCCCTCAGCATCGAGCCGCGCCAGTGCGGCCTCTTTGGTCTCCGCCTCAATCACGCCCGTGCGCTGTGCGCCGCTGGCATCCATCGCGGTGTACGAAAAACTCAGCGCCGCCATGGCTTAGAGTGCCTCCCGCTGACAGACACGCAGAACCTCTTCCGGAGTTGTCTTGCCTGCCAGCACCGCCAGCTTGCCGTCTCCTAGGAGCGTCCGCATCCCGTAGGTCTTGATGGCATAGTCCTTCATCTGGTTGGAGCTAGCACGATCCACGGTCATGCGACGGATCGGCTCATCAATCACGAAGAGCTCGTACAAACCGACACGGCCTTTGTAGCCGCTTCCCTGACACTTCTCGCAGCCGCTGCCTTTTCGAAACGGAGCACTTCCCGCCCACTCATGCGGCGTAATCCCCACTCCCTCAAGAATCTCACTCTCGGGCAAGTAGGGTGCCGCACAGCTAGAGCAGACGCGGCGCACGAGGCGCTGAGCCACGGCACCGATCAGCGAGGAGGCCACCAAATACGGCTCGACCCCCATGTCCAGAAGGCGCGTCACCGAGCCTGGAGAGTCGTTGGTGTGCAGCGTGGAGAAGACTAAGTGCCCGGTCAGAGCCGCGTGAATCGCAATCTCCGCCGTCTCGTGGTCACGGATCTCTCCGACCATGATCACATCCGGGTCCTGGCGCACGATACTGCGCAGACCATTGGCGAACGTCAGGCCGATCGCAGCGCGCACGGGAATCTGGCTGATGCCAGGCACCTGGTACTCAACGGGATCCTCAATGGTCAAAATATTAGTGGTCGGAGACCAGATCTCCTGCAGCGATGCATACAGCGTGGTGGACTTTCCCGCACCGGTCGGCCCCGTCGCCAGGATCACGCCGTAGGGAACTTTGATGATCTGCCGGTAGCGCTCCAGCATATCGGGCTGGATGCCCAGCTCCGCAAGGCCCAGCATCGCGGTGCCTTTATCCAGAATACGCATCACGGCCCGCTCGCCAAATACCGTCGGCACTATCGAGACACGGACATCAATGGCGCGCCCGGCAATCATGATCTTGATGCGCCCGTCTTGAGGCAAGCGGCGCTCCGCAATATTCATCTCGCCAAGAATCTTCAGGCGTGAGACGATCGCGGCGTGCATGCGCTTTGGGGGAGCCATCATGGCGCGCAGCATGCCGTCTATGCGGCAGCGAATCTTGACTTCCTTCTCATAGGGCTCAATATGGATATCCGATGCCCCATCACGCACTGCCTGCGCAAAGATCAGGTTGACCATCTGCACCACAGCCGTCTCACCCGCCATCTTCTGCAGATCCGCCAGATCCGTGTTCTCGTCGGCATCTATGCCATTGGCATCGTCGCCCTGCCCCGGAAGGCCCGCTAGGATCTTCTCGAGAAAAATCTCCTCGATCTTTTCCTTGATGATAGCAGGCGGCGCAAGGACAGCGCGGGTGGGCCTTTGCAGTAGAACCCCTAGCTCATCTACAGCTCCGAGAGAAAGAGGCGAGCCAATGGCAGCCACCAGCGTGCCGTGCTGCAGTCTTAGTGGAAGAATTTGGTACTTGAGCGCAAAGTCTCCCGGAACCAGCGAGACCGCTTCGTCCTGAGGTCGTGTGATCTCAAGATCAACATGCTCAAATGCATCTTCAAGAGGAGGTAGAGTGATCGGTTCTGAAGCAGTCATGTTATTCACAGTAAAGACGTCATCCGTCTCTAAAAGTTCGTGGCCCTTACTCATATTATAAACATCATCGTGAAAAAAAAGTGAAACTGGAGGCTAAGCATACATTAATTATTTTTTAATCTTTTAGCACTTTACGCATATGCCCGATTTAACAACTAAACAACGTCCTTAGTTCCCATTATATCAAAAAAAACAAAAAGCCAGAGCGATGCTCCGGCTTTATATGGTATATAATACCTCAACTAATACGGGTCTGTATCCCATGAAGTGGCCTTAACAGCACTGAATTTAACATGTCCATCTACATAGACAAGATTACATGATCGCATAAAAGGCTCGTTTTCTTGAGATAACATATAGGTTCTCGTCCCAGCAAAATAACTAGTCATCTCACCACCATGAACACCTGGCCAAGCATCAGCAAAGAGCCAGTTTCCAACAGGATTACTCACTTCCGCCATTCCTACGCCTTCTACGGGCGATATTCGCTGACCTACATCTGCCTGTCGAGAGAGTGGAATCGAATTATTACGCTCCGCCATCGGTTTTCCACCACCCCCCGAAATAGATTCGCTTAATAATATTGGTACCGTTGCCCAGTGGGTTTCCTTGGAACTGATAGGAAAGCCCAGAGACGGAAACACCTCAGAACCGATCCCGTTTGCTCGGGTACAATAGATACACTATGGCCCCCGATCTTCCCGTCACCAAACTCAAAGGCGTCGGGGAGAAGCTGGCGGAGACGCTCTGGAAGCTGCAAATCCGTACGCTGCGTGAGCTGGTCGGGCACTTCCCACGCCGCTACGAAGATCGGACACGGTTTGTGAAGATCGGCGACGTGCGCGATGGTGAGTACGCAACCATCCTCGGCAAAGTCACAGCGGTGGAGAACAAGCCGCTGCGCAATAAGCTCGTCCTCACCAAAGTGACACTCGACGATGGCTCGCGGGTGCTGGCATCGCTGACCTGGTTCAACCAGTGGCGCATGAAAGCGACTTTTGAGAAGCTCATCGGCAAGCAGGTGGTGGCCTACGGTCAGGTGAAGCGCCGCTACGCCCCGGAGATCAGTGCGCCCGAGTGGGAGGCCATTGACGAAGACGGCTCCGTGGACTCACTGGCCATTGGCCGGATCGTCCCTGTCTACCCGCTCACCGAAGGGCTCTCTCAGACCCGCCTGCGCCGCTTTGCCTACGAGGCCGTGAATCTGTGCGCCGCCGAGTTCGACGACGCCCTCCCCGAAGCACTGCGCAAGCGCCGAAATCTCCCGGGCATTGAGGCCGCACTCCGCAATATCCACTACCCCGAGAGCGACGACGCACTGCAGGCCGCCCGCCACAGGCTGGCCTATGAAGAATTGCTGGCGCTGCAAATCCTAGTAGCCCAGAAGAAGCGCGAGGTGGCCCGTCAGCCGGGGATCGCCTTCCCGGATGCTATTGGCCCCGTGATGGAGCTGCGCACGGTTCTGCCGTTCACCTTCACCGGCGCCCAAGAGCGCGTGGTCGCGGAGCTGGGGAGCGATATGGCGTCCCCCACTCCCATGAACCGGCTGATTCAGGGAGATGTCGGCTCGGGCAAGACCGCCGTGGCGATGGCGGCGATGACCATTGCGGCACGCGGTGGCTACCAAGCGGCGCTCATGGCTCCCACGGAGATCCTCGCAGAGCAGCACCTCAAGAGCATCCGGGCAAGACTCGAAGAACTCGGCCTGCGCGTGGACTTGCTCACCGGCTCGCGGCCCGCCAAAGAGAAAGCCGCGGTGAAAGAGCGCCTGCTCAGCGGCGAGACCAGTGTGGTCGTGGGCACGCACGCGCTGATCCAGGAGAGCGTGGGCTTTCATAAGCTTGGCCTCGTGGTGATTGATGAGCAGCATCGCTTCGGGGTTCTCCAGCGCGCCGCGCTCTCAGATAAAGGCGTTCGGCCCGATGTGCTGGTCATGACCGCAACTCCGATC
>JANNDD010000411.1:0-2169 GCA_031387365.1 Armatimonas sp.
TGGACGGATGAGGCAGGCAAACGCGTTCTCTTATCCGAAGGATCGCTTCTCTTGTCCGAAGGACATCGGCGGAGCCGACCCGCAGCGAGGGATTTTAATCCCTCGTGTCAAACCGTGTCAAACCGTACCAATTCACAACAAACGTTGAAATCCACCCACGTTTCTGTGGGCGGATTTTCCATTTCAGGAATCTTTCAGGGTGGTGTGTTAGAGTGCCCTCATGGAAAACAATACTTTGGAATCTACTCAACCCAAGCGCCTCACCCGAGGCGGCTTTCTGACGGCACTGGTGCTCTCGGTGACCAGTGCGGTAGGCATCTTGCAAGGCTGTAGTGGCGGTGGTGGCGGCACACCCGATCCTGGCATCACCCGTGAGGCGCTGATCGGTCGCTGGCGTGCGGACTCGATGAGTGCGGAGGGCAAGAATCAGACCTGTCCGGGAACCATCAATCTGGCAGATGGCTCCTCTGTGGACTGTGGCAATAATGGCTTTATGGATCTCAAAGCCGATAACACCTACACCGGCAGCTTTGGCATTACCAATATGGCCGATGCGGGAACTTGGACTTTCTCAGGAACCACTCTGACCCTGAACTCCAGCACCCCCGGAGCTGCTGCCTTTCCTATGACGGTCACGACGGCCAACGCCACGACGCTGGTGGTGGTCTCGGACGGTGTCACGGTCAATCACACGAAGGCTGCTGTACCAACGGCTGTACCAACGGCTGTACCGACGGCTGTGCCAACGGCTGTGCCAACTCCCACTCCTACGCCTGTTCCAACGGCAGTACCAACACCCACTCCACGGCCCACTGTTAAAGCAGCCTTTAGTTATACAGGGGGAGGGCAGACCTTTACTGTACCCGCCGGTGTTACCACAATCAAGGTTAAAGTGTGGGGGGCAGGGGGCGGTTCCGCGGGCGGTTCAGGAGCCTTCGCGAGTGGCGATGTTGCCGTCACGCCGGGGGAAACACTTGAAATTCGCGTAGGCCAAGGAGGTCAGTCGGCTGCCTATGGAACCACGACTGCGTCTGCTTTTCTCGGAGGAGGAACGGGAACCTCTCCCGCCGCTGGGGGGACCCCGCAATCGGGCGGCGGTGGCGGTTACACGTCCATCTCGCGCACGAGTAACGGAACTGTCGTGGTGGTTGTCGGTGCCGGTGGTGGTGGGAGCTACTACGGTGGCGGGGGCGGCGGCCTCGCTACGGGACTAAATAACCGAATCTATGACGGTAAGGGCGGTTTTGGAGGCACTCAGAGCGCGGGGGGAGCAAAAAGTGACGGAGGATCCCCTGGGGCAAATTATGTTGGCGGCACAGGTGGCCGCGGCGGCGGTGGTGCAGGCTTCTACGGCGGCGGCGGCGGCGGCTCTACCGGGGCTTTTGGTGGCGGTGGCGGTGGTTCGTCGTACACGGATCCCTTGGCTAACTTTGTGGGCGCGACGGGTGAAAACGGCAGCGACCTCACTCGTCCTCCGGGCGGCGCGTCGGACAGCGACTATGGCGCGGGAGCAGGTGTGGGCGGAGCCTACGACCAGCCCGGCGGCAATGGCCGTGTCGTGATTATCTACCAGTAAGATACTTACGTTCTGCCCCGCGCCACTCACTTGGCGCGGGGCTTTTTTCGGTTTAGGGTCAGCGGGAGTAGACACCCGTGGGCGACCAGCTCGCGCTGGGGCCACCGGAGAGCCCGACGGGCACCGGGTAGATTGTGATGCTCTCACCGTTGATCGTCAGGGTCATCTGGCTCGCCGCCGCTTCCACGCCTTGCTGCACAAAAGGCAGGGGAGCGCCAAAAGGCCGCTCGACCAGCTCTAGAGCGCCGAGCTCGCTCAGCGTGGTCTCGATCTCAAAACCGGCAATGCTCACGCGAATCCCGACACTATCGGGAAGCTTGGTGAAAACCTCGATCTTGGCCTCTAAGACCGGGGCGCTCTCAAACGGGGTGCCCGCGAAGATATTGGGGCCGAAGTACGCCCCGATCTGTAAGTCCGTGGAGACAAAGCCCATAAACGCCGGGGCGGCGTTTGGGTCGGGCTGGTAGAAGACCATGCCGCTGGCCGCCGAGCCGAGCGGTGTGTGGACGATCCGTCCGATATGAACGATAACATTGGGCTGCGCCCCGCCAGGAACGGTGGTGGCGACCATGTCCACGCCACCCTCCCAGCTC
>JANNDD010000392.1:0-9087 GCA_031387365.1 Armatimonas sp.
GCGCCTGCCAGCTCCTGCTTTGCCTTCTCGCCCACCGTCACTTCCTTGTAGAGCGTAAAAGCCTTCGGGTAGCGCGCGATCACTTCCTCAAGGAGCGCCACACACTTTTTCGCAGCGGCAGGCTGCTGCGCGGTGGGAATGGGGCGCGTTGTGTAGGCACTAAACCCTTCCATAATGCGCTTTGCCTGCCAATACGTTGCCTGCCCGCGTACTTTGGGGTGCGGGCTCCGTTTGCGCAGCGCTTCCAGGAGCTTCTCCCCTTCAGGTATGGGAGCGAAGTAGAGGGCGGTGGTAATTTTCCCCGCATCAGGATGACTAAGATAGTGACGCTCGATCAGCGTTGCCATCTCTACCGTCAGCTCACTGGCAGAAAGTAGCTGCGCCAGAAGTTCAAGGGCCCCAGAGGCTTTCGGATCGGTCTGCACCAGTGCCAGTCCGCGCGTCGCAAACGCCTTACGGAAAGCTTTGAACTCCTCGTCAGCTGCCGTGTAGCCCGGTGTACCGCGTTTCTCTTTTCGCAGAGCCGCATAGTAGGCGTCCTGGCGTGCCTTGAACTCCGCTTGCAACCCCGCAATCGTCTCGTTTTGAATCCACTTCATAGCTTGTCCATAATATCCGTTCTCAGCACCTATTTCTGCACTAGGAGCGATCAGATATAGATTTTATAGGTTGCCTGCCCTAGAAGCAAGGAGAGCAGGCTCCAGAGCGCACCGACGGTGTAGTCGCCGAGGATCAGGCCCAGAAAGAACGGAATGGCGCGGCGGTGGGCTGTCATGCCGCCGTAGCGGATGAGCAGCAGCTTGGTGAACCAGGCCACGAAGACGCAGAGCCAGAAGTAGTTCATGGCGTAGCTGACGCCGAGCGCAAAGCCTGTCGGATGAAAGGGCCAGGTCACAAACGCATTGCGCAGCCCCGCCAGCGCCGCAACAACACCTAGTCCACCGAGGAAGAAGTAGAGGTTGGTCGAACCCGCAGGCTGCCCCGTCTTGATCCAGGAGCTGAGCTGGTCGAACGCCTCGCGCCCTACCCAGACTTTGTAGCCCGTCGCCTTGCCCTGCGCCCCCGCATCGTACGTCACAATGTAGTTGGCGGCGTAGGTAGTGACAAGCGAGACCAGTGCCGCCACGGTAAAAGCCCCGATGAGCCGGGCCAGCCCCATCTTGCGGCCCTCGGCCATCTTCATGCCCTCTAAAAAGTTGGGAATCGGGTGGCAGCGATAGCCCCGGTTAAACCAGTACATCGCCTGCATCCCGATGAGATTGACATCGCCCAGTGCGCGCGTTCCAAAAAGCGTCACCAGCATATCGGCAGGCTTCACAAAGACGATCTCGTGGGGTGTCCCAAACTCCGCGCGCACCCGTGTGATCGCCAGCGAGAGCGCCATGAGGACAAGAAAAAAGCCCGCCGTCACAACGGGGCTCATGTTAAGCAGAAAGACACTCCAGCCTGCCAGCAGTGCTCCCGTGAGCGCCAGCCCTAGCCACGCCGCTCTGTCCCAGCGGGCATCCCCCGTTTTCGTGCCCTTGCCAAACGCCGCATCGAAGCCCACCGTGAGGTGCCGACGGTTCGCCCAGAGAATCGCCGCCGCGACACCCAGCCACGCACCGGAGCTGATCTCTTTTAAAAACGGCCAGCCCTGCGCCGCGCTGGGGCCATCCAGCCCCGAGAAGCGCCCAACAACAAAGTAGCCGCGCGCCAGCAGATACGAAAACCAGCACGAGAACGCCAGATCCAGCGGGATGAAATAAGCAAGACCAATTGCGAACGGGTAGAGCGAGGTCTGCATACCGTAGGTGCGGATTGCCTCCCAGGGTTGGCTAGTGAAGAACTGCCCCACATCGTAGAGCTTGATCCAGGGCGCATTGGGAACTTGAGGATAGAGCTCGTGAATGCCATTGACGAGCCCGATCAGAAACGCCAGCCCAAACCCCATCCACATCAGCGGCTGCCTAAAGAGCTGGCCACTAGGCTCCGTCATGGCGAGTGGGAGCTGGATTACGGGAAATGCGAGCCGCTCGCTCTCGGTCCAGGCACGGCGCACTAGCAGCGTGATAAAGAGAAAGTGGGCAGTGAGCGTCAGAAAGAACAATCCCCAGAGCGTCAGCGGCACGATCCAGTGCACCAGGAACCCCGGCATGCGCTCCAGCGGGATATTGCCCCGGTACCAGCCATTCAGTGCTGCTTCATCGCGGACGAAAAGCCCAGCGGGGAGCTTCTCGATAAAAACCTCCTGCCAGTGGTTCTGCGTCGCAAAGTAGTACGGGTGCGTAATCACACCAAAGAGATTCTGAAGCATGTCGTGGCCCGCGAAGGTGTTGGAGATCACGGCCATTAAATACGCCGTGAGCAGCTCCTCTTGTCGCAGCTTGCGCTTTCCAAGAAGCCTATTGCCCCCTACCAACAAAAACAGCAAGAAGATGGGCGTGACAAAGAGAGGCAGCGACGAGCCATCTAGAATATAGTAGCGCACCTCAACCGCCGTCACCCAGACCGCGTTGAGTGCCGCCAGCAATGCCCCGAGCAGCACCGCCCGGACTGTAATTCCTTGCATATTTCCGATTGTACACGCTTTCCGGAAACCCTGTGGAGCGGGTAGTCTTACGGTCATGGAACTCAAAACAAAAATCAGCGATGCATCCGTGACAGAGCATCTTGACGCACTCGACAACGAGACTCGCCGCGCGGACTGCCAAACTCTGTCTGTCCTGATGCAAGAGGCAACCGGATCCGAGGCAAAGCTCTGGGGCACGAATATTATCGGATTTGGCAGCTACCGCTATAAATATGCCAGCGGCAGGGAAGGTGATTGGATGCAAGTTGCCTTCGCACCCCGTAAACTGCACGTGACGCTCTACCTGACAGGGATAAAAGAGAACACGGATCTGCTGGAGAAGCTGGGCAAGCACAGCCTCAGCGGTGGCTGTCTACACATCAAGAAGCTCGCCGATGTGGACTTAGACGTGCTCAAGGAGCTGATTGGGCGCTCGGTGACCACGAGGGGATAGTCCCGCCGGTTGGAGCGGCGGGACTGGAGAGCGTCGCAGGCTTCGCTACGAAGGCCGTTCCGGCCATAAAACTCGGAATTTGGTATGGCCGGAACGGCCTTTCTAGCCGCAGGCTCGTTAGCCCTGCCGTTCTGATCGGCGGGGTAAAATACCCCTTGTGAGCTTAGAGTCATTAAAAATTTTACGAGATGCCGTCCGTGGCACCGAGTACGAGGGGAAAGTCTTTCTCGTCGGAGGGTGGGTGCGCGACAAATTATTAGGTAAAGAGACCGAAGCCTACGATATTGACCTGGTACTGGAAGGTGATGCGCTGGAGCTGGCACAGTGGCTCTGGATGCGGCGTATTTCTAGCCACGCCCCCGTACTCTACCCAAGCTTTGGGACGGCCATGGTGCATGTCGGCGACGCCCAAGTGGAGCTGGTGACAGCGCGCGCCGAGACCTACCGCCAGGGCTCACGCAAGCCCATCGTGACGCCGGGGACGCTCTTCACCGATGCTCAGCGTCGTGACTTCACGATCAATACTTTCTTAGAGAGCCTCGATACCGGCGAGATCGTAGACCCACTCGGTGTCGGCCATACGGACTTGCAGGCCGGGATTTTGCGCACGCCGCTTGATCCGGTGATTACGTTCACCGACGATCCGCTGCGCATGCTCCGTGCCTGCCGCTTCGCCGCCCGACTAGGGTTCGCCATCGCGCCCACCACCTACCAAGCGCTTCGAGACAATGCCTTTCGTCTCGCGCCCGAGCATGGCATTAGTTTTGAGCGGGTACGTGAGGAGCTGAATAAGACACTGCTCGCGCCCGGTGCCTCGGTCGGGCTGGAGCAGCTCCGCGAGACGGGGCTCTTGGCGCAATTTGCGCCTGAGCTGGCCGCCCTGCACGGCGTCTCGCAGAATACTTGGCACGCCTACGATGTCTGGACACACACACTCAAGGCACTAGAGAACTTGCCCAAAAACACAGATTTATTGCTACGCCTCGCGACACTCTTTCACGACATTGGCAAGCCGAGCACGCGCACTGAGGATGTCAGCGGGGTGCACTTCTACGAGCATGAGCACGTGGGCGAGAAACTCTGCCGTGAGGTGCTGACGCGCCTCAAGTACGCCAACGACGAGATCAAACAGGTTGCAACGCTTGTCGGGTTGCACATGCGCTACGGCTCCTACAAGCCCGACTGGACCGACGCCGCCGTCCGCCGCCTCATTCGCACCGTGGACAGCCACCGCGACGCGCTCTTTACCCTGGGTCATGCCGATATCGCCGCCTGCCGCCCCGATCTGCCACCGCAAGTGGAGCTTTCGAGCCTTGCGGCCCGGATGGCCGAGATTGATGCGCGCATTGACATCCGCACCGCCGACTCCCCGCTCTCCGGACTTGAGCTGATGGAGCGCTTGGCACTACCGCCAGGGCCATTGGTAGGAAAACTAAAAAAAGCTCTCACGGATGCCGTCGTCTCAGGTGAGCTTGCGGAAGGCGACAAAGATGGTGCCGAAGCACTGGCAAGACGGCTCAGGGACAACTAAAAATGCAAACCACGATTTTCGTTACCGGCGGCGCGTCGGGAATTGGACTGGCCGTTGTTGAGGCGGTGCTAGAGCGGGGCTGGCAAGTGGTGGTCGCCGATCTCCAGCAGGCCGCGCTGGAGAGTGCTCGGGAAAAGCTCCATTCGCACGAGACCCGGGTGCACTTTGAGTGCCTGGATGTCACCGATGAAGCCGCAGTGATCGCGACAATCACTCGGTGCGATGCGGCGCTCGGGCCACTGACCGGACTGGTCAACTCGGCCGGGATCGGGCGCGATGTTCCTTGTCTGGAAACCTCAACCGAGCTCTTCCGGAAAATTCTGGACGTCAACCTTATTGGCAGCTTCGTGGTGGCACGGGAGGTGGCACGCTGCCTTCAGGCCCGTGGCTGCGCTGGCTCGCTGGTGAATATCGCCTCGGTATCAGGAATACGCGGAAACGTCGGGCGGGTGGCCTATGGCTCTTCGAAGGCGGCGGTGATCAATATGACCCAGGTCATGGCAGTCGAGCTTGCTCCGTTTAGCATTCGGGTAAACGCTATCGCGCCCGGCCCCATCGAGACGCCGCTGGTGGTGGGAATGCATTCCGCCGAGCGTCGCCAGCAGTGGCTGAGCTCCACCCCACAGCACCGCTACGGCCAAGCGGAGGAAGTCGCTCGCGCCGCACTCTTTCTCTTAGACGAGCGTGAGTCGAGCTATATCACGGGGCACACGCTCTGTGTCGACGGGGGCTTCACGGCAGTTGGGCTGACATGATAGGATAATTCCCGATGGCAGGCAGTAGCTTCGGCACCCTTTTTCGCGTCACGACGTTCGGTGAGTCCCACGGCCCCGCCGTCGGCTGCATCGTGGATGGCTGCCCGGCGGGGATTCCCTTCGACCTGGCGCAGATTCAACACGACCTCGACCGACGACGGCCTGGCCAGAGCAAGCTCACCACACAGCGCAAAGAGGGCGATGAAGTGGAGGTGCTCTCAGGGATATTTGAGGGCTTCACGACCGGCACGCCGATTGCGATGCAGGTGCGCAACACCGACCAGCGCTCGAAAGACTACAGCGAGCTCAAGGACTTGTTCCGCCCCAGCCACGCCGACTTCACCTATCACACCAAGTACGGCCCCGGACGCGACTGGCGCGGCGGCGGACGCGCTAGCTACCGTGAGGCAATCGGGCGCGTGGCGGCGGGCGCCGTGGCGCGGCAGCTTCTGACGCACTGGCACAGCATCGAGATTGTCGGCTATGTGCTGCAAGTGGCGGATATTCGCGGCGACATCAACCAAGCCACGGTCACGCAAGAGCTAGTCGAGGCAGAGATCACACGCTGCCCGGATCCTAGTGCCTCCTCCAAGATGATCGCCGCCATTGAGCAAGCCCGCCGCGACGGCGACTCACTCGGCGGCATTGTCGAGTGCATCGTTCGCAATGTCCCCGCAGGTCTGGGGGAGCCGGTCTTTGACAAGCTCACTGCCAGCCTCGCGCACGCCCTGATGTCGCTCCCGGCCACACGCGGCTTCGAGATCGGGGAGGGCTTTGGCGCGGCGACCATGCGCGGCACAGCGCACAACGATGCGTTTGAAACCCGCGACGGTAGAACCCGTACGCGCACCAACCACTCCGGCGGGATTCAGGGCGGCATCTCCAACGGCGAGGATATTGTGCTCCGGGTCGCCTTCAAGCCCACCGCGACGATCCATGCCGCGCAGGAAACCGTGACCGTGGACGGTGCTCCCACCGTCTTCCAGGCCAAAGGCCGCCACGACCCGTGCGTTCTGCCGCGCGCCGTCGCCGCCGTCGAGGCCATGACCCTTCTCGTGCTCGCCGATCACGCGCTGCTGCAACGGGCAGTGTTTTCCCCTCCCTCCCCCCTGCCCCCTCCCTCCCGATACCGGGAAAGAGAGGGGGAGTCCGAGGGGGTTTTCCAACCCCCTGCCCGTTATCGGGAGGGGGTCGCGGGGGTCCCCGCTTGCGGGGTGCGCGGGGGGAGGGAAACAAGCGCGGGGGGAGGGGAAACAAGCGCCGGGGGAGGGGAACCAAAAACAATGTCTAACGCATGGCTAGAGCACAACGGCCAGATTTACTGGGCAGCAGCTCCGAATGGGATCGTACCAGAGACGGCGGTCTCGCGGCTGGTGCAGGGAATCTACGAGCGCTACCCGCAGCAGGCGCGGGCGATGGTGCGCAACCGGATCTATCTTGCGGGCGAGAAAACGCCGTTCTGCGATGGCGTGATCCGCGTCGCCGCCAAGCGTATCACCGACAAGACACTGGAGAGGGCAGGCTTGCTGGGCGAAGAGCTTCCCTCGCTCCTGCCGGAGCGTGCCGATAATCCAAAACCTCTTGTTCTCTCGCTTACGGAGGCATTTGCGCTGTGCAATCAGCTTGAGGCGGAGATGCCAAAGAGCGAGTCGGAGCGCTACAAGGCCGACCGGCCCGTCGCGGCGCTGGTATTGGATCGCGACGGCAGGCTGCTTGGGCAAGGCATGAACTCGGGCTCGCAGAATCGCACGCGCCACGCCGAGCTGGAGGCCATTCGGGATGCTTGGGCACGCACGGGACAAAAGCTCCCGCCAGGCGCGACTCTGATCTCCACCCTCAAACCCTGCCGTATGTGCGCCGGGCTCGCGTGGTGGTTCTGCGACGATCCCGCGCAGCTCACCGTGCTCTACCGCGACTTCGACCCCGGCACCAATGGCCGCGCCACGGTCTTGGATACGGGAACGGCGGATCGCGTGCGCTGGGCGACGGCAGAGCAGCTCACGCTGGAGATTCAGACAATGCGCTTTGTTGTGCCGTAACCAAATGCGCCGCCGTTACGTTTAAGAAACATGAAACGCACTTTTACCCTGATTGAGCTGGTCGTCGTGATCGTGATCCTTGGCATTATTGCGGCAATTCTCTTCCCTCTTGACCAACACCTACACTCGCGCAGCGGAAAATCTGTCGCCTGTCTCTCCAACGCCAAACAACAGGGCTTGGGTCTGATGATGTACACGCAAGACTATGATGAGTACTTTCCACCAGCGGAGAAGTGGATGACGCTCATGATGCCCTACATGAAAGATAAAACGCACTATCGCTGCCCCACTGCGCTAGACGAAACTCCAAAGGCCGTCTCCAACTACGCGATGGATACGCGCCTCTCGGGCAAGTCGCTGAACAAACTCAAAGAACCCGCCAGCCGAGCGCTTGCCTACGACTCCACCCGCACGGACTGGGATGCTACCGACCCTGGCCAGACCTTTGCACCACGGCACAACGAGGGCAAGCAGGGAAGCCTGGTCTTTGCCGATGGGCACGCAAAGCAGGTGTCTCGCGAGCAGTTTTTTGCGGCTTCAGAGCAACAGCCAGCGCGTGGAAAGTAACTCTGAGCGCATCACCTGTAGCTCCTGGCGCGATCAAAGTAACATCTGCCACGCTAGGTGCTGCTCTTTGCGTGTTGGGAGTAACTTTTGTCGTGCTACTTTTTAAACCAAACGCGCTGACTGTTACTCGCAGCGCGTAAAAAGTAACCGTCAGCGCGGCAGATGCTACCCTGCGCTTGACAAAAATAAAAGTCAGCGCGATAATTTCAGCAGCGCACGCATCCCGTGCAGGAGGTTTCTGACATGGCACGACAACGACGATCTTCAGCAACACTCGACGCGTTCAAGGCGCGGCTTCAGGGAATCAAGCAGATCTCCCCCGCTCCCAACCTCCCGCCCAATCTCAGTCTTGCGACACTTGATGCCGCCGTCACCAGCACCCAGCAAGCCCTAGACACCCACAACGACCTCATCATCTCCCTCGACGACAGCGGCAACGCGCTCAAAGACAAAGAAAAGGCGCTGGACAAGCTCTACACCCAAGCACTTGCCGCCGTCGCCGCCCAGTACGGCAAAGACTCCTCCGAGTACGAAATCGCAGGAGGCACCCGCACCAGCGAGCGTAAAAAAGGCACCGCTTCCCCACCAAAGCCATGAGCCAACCCAAGCCTCACAATGAGCTTCCTCCCACAGCTTTCCGGCAGAACTATGTGGAAGTCTATATTGGTGTGGCTATCCTCGCCATCCTCGCCGCCATCCTCATTCCCACCCTTCAAAAATCCTCCAGTCGCCCTACTACCCGTCCAAGCGTCAACCGTGTCGAGGCACCAAACCCATGAACCAGCCTCGTCCTCGCTACGAGCCTCCACAACCACAGCGACGAACGGGATTTTTCACGTTCAATCTTAAGGAACTCCTCGTCGTTCTGGGAATCCTGGGAGTTCTCACCGCGTTCCTAAAGCCCATCTTTGACCAAGCATCAAGCGTAAGCCGTCGTACAGGTTGCCTTAGCAATGGCAAACAGCTCAGTCTTGCTGTAAAGATGTACTCCCAGGACTATGATGAGCATCTCCCCCTTGCCGCAAATTGGTATGATGCCGTCCATCCCTACCACAAGGGCTCAGACTTTGTCTGTTTCAAGCTCCCCAAAAACCAGGGCGTCGGCTACGCTATGGACGACAGGCTCTCGGGGCGCTCGCTAGAGAAGATCGGTGCTCCCCACGCCAAACGCCCGTTGATCTTCGAATCGC